>JAUXQA010000095.1 GCA_030683195.1 Rhodoferax sp.
CAACCGATGCCACGCCTTCACCCGCGCCGGCAATGCGGTTGCCTGCCGGGTCAGTGCCCCGGTAGCGGGCGCGGGCAAAGGCGATGTCAGCGTCAATGGTGAGCCAGCGTGTGGGCTTGAAGTAGTTGGAAAACTCAAACCCCACTCGCCGGCTGGCCCGGCCCGCCTCGGTAGTGCCAGCGTCACCCGCAAAGGTCAGCTCCGAATCAAAGTCCAGCCGGTAAAAAGACAGCGTGCTTTGCAGCCCCGCAATGGCTTCGGTACGCACGCCAAATTCAATCCCTTTGGAGCGAACAAGGGGTTCCACCTTCTCGCTGGGCAAGCCGGTCTTGGGGTCGAGGGTCAGCACGGTGCCCCGTGCATCGTTGCTGTGAAACCCGTAGCCGGCACCGGTGTAAAACTCGGTCTTGCTGAACGGGCCAAATACCAGGTTGATCTTGGGGCTGAGTTTGGTGTCCGAGGCCGTGCCCGAGTTGGCCGGGTTGTCGCTGTTGACCTTGAAGTTGAAGTGGTCTGCCCGCATGCCCAATACGGTGCGAAAACTGTCATTCCAGCGGATTTTGCTTTCGCCATAAAGGCCCAGGCTGCGCTCACGGATCCGATCTGCCCGGGTGGTGGAGAGGACTTGCCGGGCCACTGTGTTTTGCAGCGCGTTGTCAATGCTGTCATTTTGAAACTGCGCACCGAGCGTGAACTCGGATTCACGCCCGAGCAAGGTGGTCGCGTAGCTCTGACTCACGTTGATACCGGTGGTGGTGCGCTGGTCCGGCTGGGCGAACTGGTCGCCCTGGGCCGGGTTGTCCAGAAAGTAGGTGAAGTTGGAGAACAGATCGAGCTTCTGGCGAATGATATAGGCGTTGACTGAGGTGGCGGTGTCACCACGGGTCTGCCGCCAGGCGCCCGACAAGCTGTAGCGGCTGGCCTGGCCGCCATCGGTCTGGTCTACAGCGTCAAACCGGCCCAAAGCCCCGGATTGCACTGCGCGCAGGGGAATCTGGTCGGTGGCATGCCATTGCGCGCTGTACCCCATGGCGGTGACGTTGAAGCCATTGGCCTCGTCGCCCTGGCTGTAGCGCAAGACACCATTTTTCTTTTGGTAGTTGTCGCCCACGGTGAAGGGGCCGTCGTTGTGCAGCAGCTCAAGGGCATAGAGCAGGTGGCCATCACCCAGCTTGGGTGAATCGGCCAGCAGCGTTCGCGCATACCCGTATTGCCCCACACCTACGCTGGCAATACCGCTGGGCAGGGTGTTGGCGTACTTCAGGTTCACTGCGCCAGCGGACGAAAAATCGCCCTCAGCCGCGAAAAACGGACCCTTGCGGTACTCCAGCAGGGTGCCCAGCTCGGGAATCATGAAGTTCACATCGGTCCAGCCCTGGCCGTGGGCGTGGCTGCGCTGGTTGACCAGCATGCCGTCGATCGTGGTGCGCAGGTCGGTACCATGGTCCAGGTTGAAGCCGCGCAAATAAAACTGGTTGGCCTTGCCCTCACCGCTGTGCTGGCTCACCACCAGCCCCGGCACGGCTTCCAGCAACTCGCCAGGGCGGTACACGGTGCGGGCTTCCAACTGCTGCTGGGTTACCACGCCTTCATTGGCGGTGCCCGCCTCGCCCAGCATGCTGTTGCGCGAGCCTTGCACCTCGACGGCGGGCAAGGTGGCCGTTTGGGCCCACCCTGTGAGGGGCAGCAGAAAAAGTCCCGCTGACAGGCAGGACGCCAGTTGTGTCTTGGTAAATCGCTTGTTGGGCTGGGATGAGTGGCGCATAGGGCGTGATCTTGGGTGATGAAAGAATTGTGTTTGTAACGTACGGCGGTTTTTTCAGACGTGTTGAAGACTATACGCACGGATCGTCAAAACGGATTCCACTATTTAAGCGGTTTATGGGGTGGAGTAGGGCCACCGCCGGCACCCACCTGACCGTTCCGGTTAATCGGATTGACAGCTTTTGCCATTGCCTCCCCTGAGCGGTCTTTTTAGACTGGGGTGAATTCAATGAAAGCCATTCATGCCTGAGCTCACGCCCTCATCTCTGCCGTCTTTGGACCCTGCTGCCACCGGTGCCCCCCTCAAAGGTGTGCGTGTGCTGGACCTCACCCGCTTGCTGCCTGGCCCCATGTGCGCCTTGCACTTGGCCGATCTGGGAGCTGATGTGATCAAGGTCGAGGACACCGGCGCGGGCGACTACGCTGCCGAGTCCTTGCGCATGCTGGTGAACCGCAATAAGCGCGCCATTGGCATTGACCTCAAGCAGCCCGCGGGCGTAGAGGTGCTGCTGCGCTTGTGCAGCGAGGCCGATGTGCTGATCGAGGGCTTTCGCCCCGGGGTGATGGAGCGCTTGGGTGTGGGTTATGCCGCAGTGGCGCAGGTCAATTCGCGCCTGGTGTATTGCAGTCTCAGTGGTTACGGTCAGACCGGCCCTTACCGGGATGCGCCCGGCCACGACGTGAATTACAGCGCCTACGCCGGCATGGCCGACCAGATGGGCAGCAGCGCCCGGAGTCTGGCCCTGTCCAATGTGCCGGTGGCGGATCTGTTGGGGGGTTCCATGACGGCGGTCATGGGCATTTTGGCCGCACTGTTTGATGCCGCGCGAACCGGCGAGGGGCGTCATGTGGATGTGGCCATTGCAGACGGCCTGCTGGCCCATGCGGTGATCCCGCTCGCCGCCCTCAATACCCACGGCCAGACGCACCCCGCCGGGGGTGACAAGCTCACAGGCGCCTTGCCGTGTTATGCCCTGTACGCCACGGCCGATGGACGATTTGTAGCCGTGGGGGCGCTGGAGAGAAAATTCTGGGACACCTTTTGCGACCTCATTGCACGCGCTGATCTCAAGCCGCACCACAGGCCGGCAGACCCCGCCCGCTCAGACTGGGTGCGCGCCGAACTCACCGCCCTGATCGGCGCCGAGCCCCTGGCGTATTGGGTTGACAAGTTGCACGGCTCGGACTGCTGTGTGACCCCGGTGCTCAAGCTGGATGAGACCCTGGCGAATGAACATTTCCTGGCCCGAGACATGGTGATCCCCGGCCAGACTGCTGCAGGCGTTCCGTTTGTGCAGTTGGGCTGCCCGGTCAAGATGAGCGGCTTTACATTTGCCGTGCGCCACCCCGCACCGGTCCAGGGACAGCACACCGCTGAGATTTTGAGCCACGCCGGATACTCGGTGGCAGAGGTGGGGGCCCTGATGGACCAAGGCACGATTGTTTGAGTTGACATCCATCCGGCCCAAAGCGGGCCGGGGTACTGCGTGCCAGCCATTAAACTGAGCTGATGGCCGCCCGCATCACCCACCACACGATTGCCACCGCGCAGGTTCTGCTGATTTTGCAGGGCGTGCGCGAGAGCGGCCTGGACATCGCTGCCGTTTTCCGCCGCGCCGACATCTCGCCCGCCTTGCTGAGCGCGCCCCTGTCGCGCGTGACGCAGGGGCAATACGCCGCCCTGATTCGCGTCTTGCGTCGGGTGACGCGTGACGAATTCTGGGGCCTGTGCAGCCGCCCGCTCAAGCCGGGCAGCTTCGCGCAGTGCTGCCGGTCGCTGGTGCATTGCACCACGCTGGGCGAGGCTCTGCGCACCGGTTTTCAGTTCTATCACCTGATGCTTGATGACTTCGCGCCTCGTCTGATGATCGATCAGGGCGTGGCTTCCATCCGGCTGGTGTCGCAGGGTCCTCGCAATGAAAAGCAGGCCTATGCCGAGCGGTCTTTTTGTTTCTTCACCTATGGCCTGGCCTCCTGGCTGGTGGCACGCCGCATCCCCTTGCTGGACGTGATTTACCCGGAGACGGATGCTGGCTTTGCCTCGGAGGGCGGGCGCTTGTTTCAGGCGCCGGTACGTTATGAGCGCGATTGGTTGGGCCTGCGTTTTGATGCGCGCTGGCTGGATTTGCCCATTGTGCAAAACCCCCAGAGCCTGACCGAGTTTTTGCAGCAGGCCCCCGCCAGCCTGCTGGTCAAGTACCGGGACCAGACCAGCCTGACCGAGCGCATTCGTCGCCTCTTGCGGCGGTCGCTCGCTGGCGAGTTGCCCTCGCTTGAGGCCGTGGGTCAGTCGCTGGCCATGACGCCGCAAACCCTGCGCCGCCGCCTGCGTGACGAAGGGCAGGGTTATCAGTCCATCAAGGACGATTTGCGGCGTGATGTGGCCATCGAGTACCTGGGCCTGCCCGACCTCACACTGCTTGACATAGCCAACCGGCTGGGGTTTTCCGAAGCCAGTACTTTTCACCGCGCCTTCAAGGGCTGGACGGGCGTGTCACCCGGCGCTTACCGCCAGACTCGTTTGTCGATTTACGCGGCCTGATTCCTGCCTGCCTGATCTTTTATGCCAATTATTTTGGCGTTGCAGGTGATTGATTCAAGGCGTGAACGCGCCCAAACTTGCACCTGATTCAATCCCAATTTCAGGAGCTGTTATGAGCCGTATGCAAAGAGCCGTTCACGTCGTGGGCGTCGGCATGATTCCCTTCACCAAGCCTGGCGCCAGTGACCCCTACACCGTGATGGGTGCTCGCGCCGCCCGGCTCGCACTCGATGACGCCGGTGTCCATTACGCCGATGTGCAGCAGGCCTATGTAGGCTATGTGTACGGCGACTCGACCTCGGGACAGGCCGCCATTTACGGCGTGGGCCTCACCGGTATTCCGGTGTTCAACCTCAACAACAACTGCTCCACCGGCTCCAGCGCGCTGTTTCTTGCGCGCCAGGCGGTCGAGAGTGGCATGGTCGAATGTGCCATTGCCTTGGGCTTTGACCAGATGGTGCCGGGCGCCCTCAAAGGCGCCTATGACGACCGTCCCTCGCCCATGGCCCGCTTTGCCGACGTGATGACGGCGCACCAGGGTTACCTGCCCGCCACCCCCCGCGCTGCCCAGTTTTTCGGTGGCGCCGGGCGCGACTACATGGCGCAGTACGGCATCCGCCCCGACACCTTCGGGCGGATTGCGGTCAAGGCTCGCCAGCACGCCGCACGCAACCCTTTGGCGGTGTTTCGCCAGACCCTCACGCTGGACGAAGTGATGGCTTCGCCCACGGTCTTTGACCCACTCACCCGCTACCAGTGTTGCCCACCCACTTGCGGTGCCGCAGCGGCCATCGTCTGCTCCGCCGACTTCGCCCGCAAACACAATCTCGACATGCGTGTGGTGATTGCCGCACAGGCCATGACCACCGACACTGCCAGCACCTTTGAGACCAAGGACATGCGCAAGGTCGTGGGTTTTGATATGAGTGCGTCGGCGGCAGCGCAGGTCTATGAGGCCGCCGGCATCGGTCCGGAAGACCTGGATGTGGTGGAGCTGCATGACTGCTTCACGGCCAACGAACTCATCACCTACGAAGCGCTGGGCCTCACCCCGCCGGGCACCGCCGAGAAATTCATTCTGGACGGTGACAACACCTACGGCGGGCGCATTGTGACCAACCCCTCGGGTGGCTTGTTGTCCAAAGGGCATCCTCTGGGGGCGACCGGTCTGGCCCAGTGTTATGAGTTGACGCAACAGTTGCGCGGGCAGGCCGATCAGCGCCAGGTGGAAGGCGCTCGCATGGCCCTGCAGCACAACCTGGGTCTGGGAGGCGCCTGCGTCGTCACCCTGTACCAGGCGGTTTAAGGAGCTGTAGCCATGATTGACAAACGCTTCATCGGCCACACCCTACCCGCCTTCAGTGCGGTGGTGGAGACCGGGCGCCTGCGCTTTTTTTCCAAAGCGATTGGCCAGACCGACCCCGTCTACAGCAACGAGGCCGCAGCCCGAGCGGCGGGCTATCCGGCCTTGCCGGTGCCGCCCACTTTTTTGTTTTGTCTGGAGATGGAATCGCCCGATCCGGCCGCGATTCGCAACCTGCTGGGCATGGACTACCGCACCTTGTTGCACGGCGAGCAGGGGTTCACGTTTCATGCCATGGCCTATGCGGGCGACACCCTGACTTTTCAGCAGCGCATTCATGACATTTACGACAAGAAGGGTGGAGCGCTTGAGTTTGTGGAGCGCCGCACCAGCGTGACCAACCAGCGCGATGAACTGGTGGCGGAGCTGCGCTGCGTCACGGTCATCCGCAACGCCACAGGAGCCTGACCATGACAAATACTTTGAAATTTGATGCTCTTCAGGTGGGTGACAAGCTGCCCACCTTCGAGCCCGCTCCGGTGTCGCGCCTGGCTCTGGCCTTGTACTGCGGTGCCTCCGGTGACCACAATCCGATTCACGTGGACATTGACTTTGCCCGGGCCTCGGGCCTCCCCGATGTCATTGCCCATGGCATGTTGTCGATGGCATGGCTCGGGCAGGTGCTGACGCAGTGGGCGCCGCAAACCGCGCTGCGCCAGTACAGCGTGCGGTTTGCCGCCATGACCACCGTGGGTGAGTGCATTCGCTGCTCCGGCACGGTGCTTGAAAAGCTGGAGCGCCATGGTGAACATCTGGCGCGTGTGGAGCTCGTCGCCGCCAATCAGGACGGCGTCGTCAAGCTCACCGGCGAAGCCCTGGTGGCCTTGTCATAAATTTTCAGGAATCAAAAAAATGACTCAAAAACTCACCGGCAAAGTCGCCCTTGTCTCCGGTTCTGGTCGCGGTATTGGCCGTGAAATCGCCCTCAAACTCGCCAGCGACGGCGCGCGCTTGGTCATCAACGATCTGGATGCCGCGCCGGCCGAGGCCACGGTGGCCGAGATTGTGGCCAGTGGTGGCCAGGCCGTGGCCTGCATTGGCAGCGTGACCGATGCCGATTTTGGCGAACGTTTCGTCAAGACGGCTCTGGACAGCTTTGGCGGCATTGACATCATCGTCAACAACGCCGGCTACACCTGGGACAACGTGGTGCAAAAGATGAGCGATGAGCAGTGGGAGGCCATGCTGGCCGTGCACCTGACTGCGCCGTTTCGCATTCTGCGCGCAGCGTCCGGTTTTATCCGTGATGCAGCCAAAAAAGAAGCCGAGGCCGGACAGGTGGTGTTTCGCAAGGTGGTCAATATCTCTTCCACATCGGGCGTGTACGGCAACGCGGGCCAAGCCAACTATGCCGCAGCCAAGGCGGGTATCAACGGCCTGACCAAGGCCATGGCGAAGGAGTGGGGGCGCTACAAGGTCAACGTCAATAGCGTGGCGTTTGGCTTGATCATGACCCGCCTGACCGAAGCCGCTGCCGATGCGGATGCCAAGATCGACATTGCCGGTCAGCAAATCAAGGTGGGGGTGAATCCGCAGGTACTGAAAAACGCTGAGGCGTTGATTCCCCTGGGCCGGGGCGGTACGCCAGAGGAAGCGGCTGGCGCGGTGTATTTGTTCTGCATTCCCGAGTCCAACTACGTCAGCGGTCAGGTGTTGGTGTGTGGCGGTGGCCGGCCATGAACCAGGCCCAACGTCCCTGGATGGACTCTGACCTGGACATGCTCCGCGACACCGCGCGCAAGTTCTTCGAGCGTGAATGTGTCCCGAACGAAGCCCGGTGGCGCGCGCAGCACCACGCCGACCGCGAGGTCTGGTTCAAGGCCGGGCAGGCCGGCCTGCTGTGCGCCAGTATTCCCGAGGAATACGGCGGTGGCGGTGGCAGCTTTTTGCATGAGGCGGTGATTTGTGAGGAGCAGGCCAATGCCATGGTGGGTGCGTTCAGCAACAACGTGCACAGCGGCATCGTGGCGCACTACATCCTGGCCTACGGCAGCGAAGCGCAAAAGCAGCGCTGGCTGCCCCGCATGGCTACCGGCGAACTGGTGGCGGCCATCGCCATGAGCGAGCCCGGTGCGGGCACCGACCTGCAGCGCATCAAGACCAGCGCCGTGCGCGACGGCGATGACTATGTCGTCAACGGCTCCAAGACCTTCATCACCAATGGCCACCATGCCAACCTGATGTGTGTGGCGGTCAAGACCAATGCAACAGCAGGTGCCAAGGGGGTATCGCTGGTCATGATCGAAACCGATGGCCTGCAAGGCTTTCGCCGGGGTCGACTGCTCGACAAAATGGGCCAAAAGACTTTGGATGCGGTGGAGCTGTTTTTTGACGCCATGCGCGTTCCGGTAGCCAATTTGCTGGGCGACGACGAGGGCACCGGGTTTGCCCAGCTCATGCAACAGCTGCCACAAGAGCGGTTGCTGATTGCCGTGGGCGCCGTGGCCACCATGCACCGCGCCATTGCCGAAACCCTGGCCTATGTGCGCCAACGCGAGGCCTTTGGCAAGCCGCTGATGGCGCTGCAAAACACCCGCTTCAAGCTGGCAGAGTGCCAGACGCAGGCCACCGTGGCGCGCAGCTTTGTGGATGACTGCATTGGCCGTGTGCTGCGCGGTGAGCTCGACATTCCCACCGCCGCCATGGCCAAGTGGTGGACCACCGATACCAACTGCCGCATTGTGGATGAGTGCCTGCAGTTCTTTGGTGGCTACGGCTACATGATGGAGTACCCGATTGCACGCCTGTATGCCGACGTGCGTGTGGGAAAAATTTACGGCGGGGCCAACGAGGTCATGAAGGAAATTGTGGCCCGGGCCATGGACCGCTAGCCATGCCAGCCCTGCACCACCGCCACTGGCCCAAGGGACTCTCGCACGACGTGCGGGTGCCCCGGGTCACTCTGGTTCACTTTCTGGAGGTGGCCGCCCAGCGCTACCCGGACAAGCCTGCCGTGTTGTACTGTGGCGCGGCGCTCACCTATTCCGCGTTGTGGGCCAAGGTGAATGCGATGGCTGCCTACCTGCAGCAGCGCCTGGGTGTGCAGCGCGGCGACCGCGTGCTGCTCATGAGCCAGAACTGCCCGCAGTTTGTCATCGCTTATTACGCCGTATTGCGCGCGGGCGCCGCGGTGGTACCGGTGAACCCCATGAGTACGGCGCCCGAAATTCGTTATTACCTGGTCGACAGCGGTGCGCGGGTGGCCTTTGTGGCGCAAGAGTTGCTGCCCCAGGCGCTGGCCTGCACCGCGCCGCATCAGGTGGATGGTTTGCAGGCCCTGGTGGTTCATGCCTACAGCGACGGCCTGCCCGCGCAAATTGGCGATGAAGTGCCCGGCTGGGTGACGGCCCCGCGTGAGCTATTGACTGATGCCGCTTGCCACGGCTTTGAAGACGCCTTGGCTGCGGCCCTGCAACCCGCACCCGACGCCGGTCAGCCCGATGATCTGGCGGTGCTGCCCTATACCTCGGGCACCACCGGCCACCCCAAAGGCTGCATGCACACGCACAGCACCGTGCTGGCCTCCAACATCGCCTCGCAGTTGTGGCGCGGCCTGCATGCGGACACCGTGTTCTTGTGCGTGGCGCCGCTGTTTCACATGCTGGGCATGCAAAACGGCATGAACATGCCGCTCACGCTGGGGGC
>JAUXQA010000099.1 GCA_030683195.1 Rhodoferax sp.
GGCGTGCGTTCACCATACCGGGGAATGACAGGGCCAAACACCGCATCGGCCTGGAAGCGGCGTTGCGCTTCAACGAGCCTCGACAGCCAGTCTGTTTCGGGGGTTTCATCGTCGTCAATAAAGGCGATCCAGTCGCCAGACGCTTTGTGTATTGCGGCGTTGCGCGCCACGGAGATGTTGGGTGCTGGTTCATGCATGAAGACCAGCGTAAGACCTGGTGTACCAAGCCAGGCACTCAATACAGGTAGCGCACTGTGCGCCTGATCGTTATCTACCACCACGACCTCAACACTAGCTTGAAGGTCGGATAGCTGCTGTCGTCCAATGGCGTGGAGCAAGTCCAGCAGCATCGCCGGTCTGCGAAAAGTGCAAATGCAAACGCTAATCAGCATAAAGAGCTATTTCAAAACCACTTGTTGACGCCTTGCGCGCGGCAGCATGTAAGCGTAATTTACAACCAGCTCCCACAGTTCCACCAGAATCATGGCGCTGAGCGCTCCCGCCACGCCAAATACAGGTGTCAACGCAAGGGTGGCTGCCAGCAGAATCATCAAGGACACAATGCCTTGCCAGAACATATCACTAAATGTGCCGTAACTGGTCAGTAAAACCGTCCCCACATTGCGAGCTACATTGACTGAAAAATACAGCCCCCAAAGCAGTATCAAATCAGTGACGCCACTGTATTTGTCACCAAAAACAGGGCCAATCAGCCAGGGAAAAGAGATCAATAGCAGGGCAACATAGCCAAGGGCGAAGCCTTCCATGACTACGGTGGACTTCCAGACAAAAGCCCGGAGTTTCTTATTTTCTGAATTCGCAATCATCTGCCCCATCGCCGGCCGTGCCACGGTGACCCATGCCATTCCGACGATCACAATCGGAATAAGCAGCAATCGCGCCGCATTCAACTCGGCCAAGGCGGCTACGCCTGCCATAGCCCCTGCAAAGTACAGATAGCTGTTATTGCCCAGCCATCCCACCCCCGATCCAATTACCGCCCAACGACTCAACGACCAAAGCCGTCTGGCATCGGTTCGGTACTTCTCCCAATTTACCTCCTGCGGGGCACCGCGCCAAAGTGTCGCGCTGAACCACAGCGACGAAATACCGTTCGACGTGGCCAACAACAAAAAAATCAAGTGCACACTGATGTCGCCGGCCACCAGGGAGACCGAGGCACCCAAAATAGTTGCCAGAACATAGACAAGGTCCATCCGGGCTACCGCATCAGCCCGGGACTCAATGAACAAGGCGGTTCGACAATACTCACGACTGCCTTGTGCAAATATGAAGGCCGTAAAAGACAAGCCCAGCAGAACAGGGCTTTTGGTCAGTCCAACCAATGACGTCGTCGCACCAACAGCCGTCCCGGCAATCACCGCCAGCACGGCGGAAGCCAGCCATTGGAGTCTTGCCGTTCTTGCGACAAAGCGTGATCGCTCATCAGCAGGGAGTCGTGCTGCCAGCGTGTTGAGTGCAGAACCGATTAACGCGCCAAGAAGCGTTGTTGTCAGCAAGCCAACGCCATAGAGTTGGGAATACAAACCGTAAGTTTCTTTCGATGCGAAGCGTATTAACGCCAACCCAATCAAAAAACTCAGGCCGCTCAGCAAGGCCTGGTCGATGACGGATGCCATCGACCGCCACAAGAAGACTTTTCTTCCCGTCAAGGCAGGCTTTCTCTTCTTCGCGACCCCGATTTTTGGAATATTCCTAGAAAGCGTTTCAAAGAATTTACCAGCTTAGTTTTCACTGAGTCCGTGCTCTTTGGTGCGGTGTTGTACACAATGCCCAGCACATTCACGCCGTGGGATTCCATCTCGGCCTTGGAGCGCTTCAAGTCGTCCAATTTGCTCATGTTTTCCCTGGCAACAAACAAGGCGTATCCCGTTTGCCCCGCAATGATCTGGGAATCTGCCCACTTCAGGGACGAGGGTGTGTCCACAATGAACACCTTAACTTTCCGCGACAAAGTTTCAATCAGGCTCTTCAGCCTGGGGGCACTCAAAATCTCCACGGGGTTGGGCGGGGGCGGCCCAGATCCGAGGACCCAAAAATTCTTCGTCACCTCAGGGATCGCATCAAGCGAACCCAAGCTGCGCTTGGCCAGAATCGTTGAAAGACCCGTCTGGTTTGACAAGTTGAAGAGGGTGTGCAGGGTCGGGTTTCTAAAATTCGCATCAATCAACATCGTCCTGATGTTCAATTGAGCAAAAGAGATCGCCAAACTGGCGGCAATATGACTCTTGCCCTCTCCTGTAGTCGGGCTCAGAATGGCCAGAACAATGGTCGCCTCGCCTTCCAGGCGGGAGATCAGTTCGGACCGCAGGCGCTTGATGGCTTCCGCCGCTTCTCCGTCCGGGGCGTGCAGTATGTCAAGTGTCTTGCTGATGGATGTTGCGTCAATGGTGGGAAACGAGCTGTAATTAAACTGCGTATTCAAGGCTTCGCGAACTTCTGTTTCACTCAGCAAACCAAGCCGGATCGCCGCGTCGCCAAACCGGATGTCGAGCCGCTTTTGCAACGCCACAATCATGTCTACGTCTTCAACGGTCAGTCTCTTGGCTCTGACATAGGCATCACCCATGCGACCTCTGCGCATCACCTCTTTTGAGGATAGCTGACCAAATGATGATTGACTTGAATCTAGCGGGGTGAAGGCTGACTCTTCTGTATGCGGGGGGACGGATTCAGGACTGTTCATTATTAATTCTTAACGGTCGCGTTCACTGGAGCGCCCGAGAACGCTCATATTGAGCCCTCGCTCCAAGTCGTGCAGATGCCGCACGCGACGCCCGGTGATCTCAGTCAGGAAAACCAGGCCCAGTCCCAGCAGCAGGCCGACTGGAATACTCATCAGGAGGTTCAGTTGAAGTTTGGGTTTTGAATGGGAATAGGGTGCAACAGCCCAACGTATGACCGATAAACTGACGCTGTTCACCGTGCTGGCTATGAGTAACTCGTCGTATTTTTGTACCGCAGAATTGTAAATTTTTTGAACAGTTTCCAACTGCCGTTGGTAGGAGCCGATCACATCCCGGTGCTTCTTGTTTTCCAGCATGCCTTGCTGCTTGTTCTGTATTTCCGAGAGCAAAGTCTGCTCTTGCTGTTCAAATCGGCGCTCTTCCTGCAGAACCGCCGTTAAAGCCACTTCAGCTTCGCGATTCAATCGCATTGCCAAGACCTCTCTCTCCGCAATAATTATTTTGAATTTGGGATGATTGCGCCCATACACACTGCCAATCTCCGCCATCTGACGATCCAGTTCAGCCAGCCTGAGTCTGAGTTCTGGAATGCCGCGCAGCTGGGCTATTTCAGGTATTTCCGACGCAGGGATCCCAGCTTTGACCATCGCCAGCACGCCTTTGTGTTTGGCGTTCGCCTCCAGCCGCAAACTTTGTACTGTGGATGTTCTTGAAGACAGCTCGTTGAGTTGGCGCGAACCGATGTCCAGGCGTTCATCGGCATCTACGATGGCGTATTTTTGCTGGTATTCGGTGATCGAGCGTTGTATGGTGTCCACCTCCCGCCGTAAGGTCTCAAGCTGGATGCTGTATTGCTCCTGCCTGGACTTTGCTGGCGCCGAACTGATGCGCAGGACTAAATCCATGTAGGCCCGCAGTGCAGCGTTCAGCGCGTCGCGAGCCTGGGTCGGGCTATTGCCGGTGTACCGGACTTCCACCAAACGGCTGCTCCTGCGCAGGACGACCTCGAGATTTTTGATGACTTGAGCCGTCAGGATACTCCGGGTTTTTTCTTCGCCGTCCTTCGCCACCATCTTCTTGACATCGGGGTCCGACATCATCTTGGTGGCATTGATCATGCTGTTGGCGACCTCCTGGCTGAGAATCATGTCAACTTGGGTTTGCATGTAACTCTCATCAAGCATCGGGCTAAATTGCCGCCCGGCCAGTGGGTCGTTGGCCTTGAAGTCCACAAAAATATCGGCTGTGGCTGTGTAGGATTTCGGGATGAACTTCGTGATGGCAAAAGTAGCGAGTACTGTCAGGACAAGGACGAGCAGCATCATCCGCTTGCCCGCACGCAATATCGCAAAGAGCTGTTCAAACGACAGCCCGCTGGCGTAAGTGCTTGTGCTCATCGCTTAGAAAAGCCGCTCATCGACATAGATCACGTCACCACCCAAAACGGGATAGCCTAAATCCGGTGTGACCTCCCGAATCTTCTGATCCAGATCTTTGCGGTGGATGCGTATTCGCTTCATTGAGCCGCGATCTGTCACTCCGCCACTGATTGATAAAACACGCATGACATTGAGTTCGGGCTCCATGGGATAAGCGCCAGGCTTGCGGACTTCTCCAAAAACATAGAATAGTTTTTGCTGGGCAACAAAAACAACATCATCATTTTTCAACTCCAGGTCGATGTCATCTTTGGTGGAGTCGAGTATCTGACCCATACTGACCGTAATCTCTTGCCGCTGACTCTCTGAACCTTTCAATACACTGCGTCGAATCAAAATAGCGTTCGAGTCGGCTCGCTGGGTCAAACCACCCGCTGTGGCCAGGGCGTCCAGAATCGTCATTTTTCCCGCGATGACAAACCGACCCGGTTTTTGTACTTCTCCCAGAACAGACATCATTTGGCTTCGAACCTGTCGAACCTGAATGGACACCTCAGGATTCAACAGATATTGGCCTTCTTTCAAGCGCTGTGAAATCAGCTTTTCTATGGTGGGCGGGGTCAGCCCACCCACTTTGAGCGTACCAATTAGTGGCAATGTCACTTGCAGATTGTCGTTAACCGTCACTTCGGCAGACATATCCGGTTGGCCAAAGACCGTGATGAAAATCTGATCTCCCACGCCAATTGACAAGCGATCTGGTGCGGGCGCGATCGAAAGGTTTTCCACCGGAGAGGCGGTGGGGCTTGTATTTGGCAACGCGCGCGCGGGTGTCCATTGATTTTCCAGTGGCAGGCTGAGAGGGCGTGATTGCGCCAAGCTCGGGGTAGCTCCTGAAGCAGATGCCAGCGCAGCAAATACAACGTGCAAAATGGCCCATCTTGTAGACGCGACCAACTTCGTTTTCTTCAATGTGGTTTCCCGAAAAATTGCTATTCAACTACGTTTCGGCCGTTTTGTCTCAAAACAAAAAACTCTCTGTCAATATGGGCGGTCACTTGGGGGGTGAATACGTGAATCGCCGTGAAAAATTTCCACTATTGTCGCTTAAGCTTATTGTTTCCAAGGTCAAGAAGTTATTGGTGTTCGAGTAGGAGTCGATGTTGAATTATTTCAGGGATGTACTCATTGCGTCGACGATGGTTATCGTGATGAACACGTTTTCTGTTGAGGCTGTCAGCCAGACGTTGCCCAGGTTCGCAGACTCACAGCCTGTCGCGGGACTCAATGTCAAAGAAACGGAGCTTCAGCTTTTTCGTCTCAGTGAACAGTTGTTGCAAGATCCACAAAATCCGCAGTTATTGCTTCAAAAAGGCATTTACTTGTCTGATCTCGGACGGTTACAGGCCGCCTTCGACGTTTTTGATGCTTTGCGTGTAGCGTTTCCGGAGCAGGCTGCACCTTATGTCAACCTCGCCGCCATTCATGCCCGATGGGGACGTCTGGAAGATGCCCGCATCATGCTGATGAAGTCCAGTGCCCTTCAAGATGACCGATTTCAAACCCATCTCAGTCTCGCCGCTGTCAATGTGAGCCTGGCGCTCGAAGCGCTGGTAAAAGCAAGGGATCTCAACCCTGGGGACAAGGCGACTCAAAGTCGACTGGATGCTTTGCAGAAGTACATTGACGTAACCCAGGAAACCAGTAACGGACCCGCCAGCCAAGCCAGCGTGGTTGCCGTTGAGCCCACTCAACGGTCGAGCGCTGCCCCGGTCAAGAAAGATCAATCCAGCGCGAGCCGCGAGCCCCTGAAGCCCCGGCAACCCCCCAAGCCGTCGGGCAACAAACTGAGGCTGGAGAACCTGGACCTCAGCGAAGAGGGCCCTGTTTCTGCGCCGATCACATCCCCGGGCTCATCGACTAGCGGTGACATGCGTCTCCAGGCCGATGTACTGACGGTGCTGCAGTCATGGGTCAAGGCCTGGAACGCCAAGTCTTATGATGCTTACCTCTCGCACTACAGCACGTCCTTTGTGCCTGTGGATGGCGTCACATTTGAAAGCTGGCGCCAACGCAAGAAGGTGCTGATGGAGAATGCCAAGTTCATCCGGGTTGAAATCAACGTTCTGGATGTCCGGTTTGATGGCCCGATAGCCACTGTTCGTGTTCAGCAAACCTATCAATCCAACCGCTACTCGGACAAGAGCCGAAAAGAAGTCCGGTTGCGGCTGGAGGAGGGGCGATGGAAGTTGCTGTCTGAACAAGTTGTCAATTAGGCCTCTCGCATTGACAGAGTTTTTATCATTTTTTCCACTACACGAGTTGTGCGCCCATGAACGTTGCAGGCATTCCTGATAGACCCAAAACCGTCGTGCCCCTGGTGATCGTTTCGCCCGTCAGGGACGAGGCAGCACTGATCTCCAAAACACTTGATTCGGTGGTCGCGCAAACCGTGCAGCCCCTTGAATGGGTCATTGTGGACGATGGCTCCACCGACGACACGGCCGCCATTGCTCAACGGTATGCAGACAAGTACCCCTTCATTCATCTGGTCACCATCAAAGACCGCGGATTTCGCAAACTCGGCGGTGGTGTGGTCGCCGCCTTCAAGTTTGGACTGACCCAGATCAGGGCCTCCCAGTACGACTACATTGCCAAACTTGACGGCGACATGTCGTTTGCCCCGCAATACCTTGAGATCATGTTCAAGGCCTTTGATGACAATCCCAAACTCGCCGCAGTTTCAGGGAAAGTGTTCCGCCCTGAAAATGGAAAGTTGATTGAAGAGTGGACCATTGACGAGCATGTCGCGGGGCAGTTCAAACTCTACCGTTGGACCGCATTTTGTGAGATTGGTGGTTTTGTCGAAGAGGTACTCTGGGACGGTATCGATATTCATACCGCCCGCATGAAGGGTTGGCACACCCAGAGTTTTGACCACCCTGACGCCAGACTCATGCACCACCGGCTCATGGGGTCCTCTGATAAAAACGTTTACCGGGGTCGCTTGCGTCTGGGCCGTGGCATCTACTTCATGGGTTACCACCCCCTGTATGCACTGGCTTCCAGCATTTTCAGAATGCGGGAAAAACCCTTCATCATCGGCGGCGTCCTCATCATGGCGGGCTTTGTGAAGGCCTTCTTTCAAGGAGTGCCCCGCTATGACAACCCGGAGTTCAGGGCGTACCTGCAGAATTGGCAACTAAAAAAGCTCAAGGAAAAGGTCTGGGGCTGAAGCAGCAGACGTGGCCGCCGGCCATGCTCAGGCAAAAAAATACTTCTTGATCGTGGAGCGGGGATACCGGATGAACGCGGTCAGCGCCTTCTTAATGAAGAGTCGCGCCGGTTTGGGGTCATCCATTGCAAAAATTGGATCGTACGTATTGCCACTGGCGGACCATTTCTTCCAGTCTGCGCGTTGGCGGCGCGACATGCCGCCGCCAAGCCATAGGGTCGTGACATAGAAATTGAGCATCCAGGCGATGCGACATTTCCATAGCGCGATGTGATCCCAGTTTTTGTCGACTGCCGCCAGCGCCCGGACACAATCCCAATCGGCTTGGGCCGCATGAAAGCACAGTTGGGCCATGGGTATCCCGCGTGCAATTTCAAAACCCATTTGTCCATAAAAGCGCGTGTTGAAGTCGATCAGCAGAAAACGACCTTCCGTTTTGAGATGAATATATTCCGCTTCAAACGCGCCTTTGTAGCCCATCGCATCCATCAGGGATCGCAGTTCGCGGGCTGTGCGTTCGTGAATGGGGCGGCTTTCAAAACAAAGCCCGACGCCAATGCGCAGGGGCTGTTGCAGGGTTTTGAGAGAAGCGCGCAATAAGTAGGTATCTGTCTCCGGGGCATAAAAGCCCGCTAGCGAGTAAATGTTATCTGCCGCCACTTCGAAGTACGCCTGAATGAGGGGTGTCGCCACCGTCGGGTCGTCCGCCACCAGGCTTGGACGGAAATTAAACCTGCATGTGTCGGGGTTCAGTGCTTCGCGTAACTCCGCAGGCGTGCTGATCAATTGCCCTTTGATCTGAACCATCAACCCGGCCTGGGTTTGCGGCTTGAGCAAGACGGGGTAGTGCACGGCCGCTAATTCTTCATCAGACGGATGACGGGTCTCGACATGCCAGGTGCTGGGGTGGTCGATACCTAGTTCGACGCATTTTTGGTGCAATGACTTTTTATTCAGCACCCGGTACATGTCACCTTGCCTGGGTTGGTAAAGGTAAAAAAATTCTGAGAGCGCTATCTGGTGCTTGTCCATGAGCCAGCAAAGCTCGTCACAGGTCGCGTAGAGCACAAATCCTGGTTCTGCCTTGCCAAAATCCAGAAGCCACGCCATAAACGCCAGGGTGTCCGTCACATCAGGGCATTGGAGTCGCCGGGCAATATGGCGCGACGCATAGGTGGCCGTGTCGGTCAGGTGGTCGGCCAAAACGATATGGATTCCCTGGCTGCCCAAGTCGCGGGCAGCGGCCAGTGTGCCGTTGTAACCGCCCATGGTCAGCAAGAAACCACGGCAGGGCATTTTTTGAGTCGTGGGCGGTGTGGCGTGGGCAGTTGAATCAATCGAAATCATGGTGAATGCGTGCAAAAAGATTCCTGCAGGGATCCTTCAGACCCAGCAAGCTTATTGTGACGCGAAATCCGGGGGGTCTCTTTCGATTCAGGCCAGCGGGCGCGACAGATAAACCCCTTCGCGCCCCACCACCGAGGCGCGGGCGGGCATAAGGATGGTGCACTCGTCGCAGGGCGCGCGGATTTCGTCCGTGCCGTCGGTGGCAATCAGTTCGCCTTTGGCAAACACCTCAAAGCCCACGCAGGGCCGGGTGAAGGCGAAGTCCGGCGTCTTGATCACGTAGGTTTGCAGCAACTCGAACCGCCGGGCCGGCTCGGGTGCAGTGTGCGCCGGCTCCTGGGCAATCAGGCCAAAGTGGGCCAAAAAGCGCCGCGCCACATCAATGGCGACAGCGCTGCTGGCTTGCAGGAAATGCTGGCCGCACTCCACCACCATGGCCGCTCCGCGTCCACTCGTTTCACCAAAATGGTCGTGCTGGATCACGGGTGTACCCGATCCCAGGCCGCCCGGCATCACCAGATGCACGGCGGGCGTGCCAATAGCCAAGGCCGCCGCACTGTTGCGGGCAAAGGCGGGGTAGACCCAGAAGGGCGCCACGTCCTGGCTGGTGGAGTGAATATCCAGCAAATGGTCGGCCTGCGCCACCACGGGGCGCATCACGCGCGCGCGGCGCAACTCGGGGCTGTCTTCCAGGCCATCAAGCCACTCGTTGGACCAGACCCGGTTGAGGTTATGCACGATCTGGCGGCTCTCAAATGGCTGGGCCGGATCAAAGGTCTCATAGGCTTCTACATTGGCAAAGCTCACGGTGAGGGTGCCCATGAGTGGGCGCACACCGGTGTCGAGCAAATGGGTCGCCGCCACCATGCCGCAAAACTCGTTGCCGTGCGTCAGCGCGTTGATCAGCACATGCGGGCCGGGGCGGCCTGACTCAAAGCGGTGCACATAGTCAATGCCCGTGTTGCCCTGGCGGTAAGCCGACAGGTCGCGCGGGAGGACTTCAAAGGGGCTGGCAGGGGACGAGGTTGTTGAGGCGGGGGAATGATTTACAGACATGGGGTGGTGCTCTGGGCGGTGTGAAGCCAGCCAATATAGAGCAAGCCGCCCAGGCCCATGCAAACATGGGTGACAGGTCAGCCGATGGCGAGGCTTGGCCCCGTTGCAGCCAAACGAATTCATTCGCCCTCAGGCGTGTGCGGCCCGGGTCGGATAAGGGTAATTCACCACCGAATCCAGTTTCGGGCGAACAGCCTCACTTGCTCCATCGTCCATCGGCGGCGCCAGACCCGCATGCACTCCAAACGCCGGCCCCATTTCTGCCTGAATGCGCGCAATCCGGCTGGCGTACATCTCGGCCAGCGCGTTGTGATGCTCGGCCGCCGCCTGATGTTCCACCCGCCGAACATTGGCCTCCTCGAGGAACTCGCGCGACCTGCGAATGTGCGCGTCAGCCTGTCGCTCAAATAGAAAAAACCTCATGACATGTCCCCTCCACGCGATCAGTGAACTGCCCAGGCCATGGCAGATCGTCAGACCTGACCCAGCTTGCGCATGGACCTGATGATCCGTGGAAATGACGGGCATGAATTGCGCCATATCAAGCGCGGGCACTGGGGAGGCTGTGAGGTGCCAATTTATAAGGAACAGCCCTCTGGCCGGCGCATTTATTGACTTTGAGTGTGTATAAAAATAGCAGTGAGGTGGCGACTGGTAGCAGTCCCTTGCCCCATGACCCGGCTGTGACCCCCAAGGTGTGCAGTTGGCAGATGCGCACCATTTACGGGACTGCATTGAGGTTGTGTTCAAGTCCACACAAACTGCGACGGCGCATGGTCTACCGTTGCGGGAGGATGGTGATGCACAGGTCAAAGGTTTTTTAAAGCTCAAAACCCGTGCGATACTTTTCCTCATCCTTTCATATTTCCTATCCGTTTATCAGATGAATCAGCTGGATGTACTCGCTGTGCACAAGTCATGCATGCCGTTCAACTGCTTCATCAACCCAAGCCGGGGCCTCAGTGTTGGATATTGACAGCAAGCTGGTCAAAGAACTCACGCTGCGCTACATGCTGGCGCTATTCCTCGTGGCGCTGTTCAGCACCAGTGCATGGGTGAGCCTGAAGCTGGTCATTGACGCGCAAGACGGCACGGCTGCGCTGGTCAATGTCAGCGGCCGCCAGCGCATGCTCAGCCAGCGGCTGGCCATGTTGTCTCATGAAATGGTGCGCGATCCTGCCACCACCGAGCCTGATTTCAAGGCCGCACTGGCGCTCATGAAGCAGTCGCACTACGGGCTGACCCACGGTGATGAGGACCTGAAGCTGCCACCTACCTTGTCCAAAACCGTGCGTGAGCTGTATCACGGACCCACCGGTACGCTGGACGCGCAGGTCAGCCAGTACCTGCAACAGGCCACAACCTGGCTGGCTGTGCCCGATGCGCAGCGCACGGCCGACCACCCCGCCCTGCTGGCCCTGGTCGCCACGGCAAGAGGCCCCTTGTTGCCCAACCTGGACAGGATGGTGGGCCAGTACCAGAAAGAAGGCGAAGCCGCCGTGGCCCAGGTGCGGTTGATAGAAACCACCATTTGGCTGGCCACCATGCTGCTGCTGCTGCTGGAGGCGGTGCTGATTTTTCGCCCGATCGTCAATCACGTCAGGAATGTGCTGGCCCGCCTGCAACTTAGCAAAGCCGAACTCCTGAGCCACCAGATGGCCCTGTCGCATACCGTAGAAGAACGCACGGCCGACCTGGCCGAACTAAACCTCCAGTTGCAGGCTACCGAGCAACATATGGCTGTCCAGTTGCGGGCCCTGAAGCAGCGCGAGGATGCGCTGGACTGCATCGCGCAGGGCATCCTGATTGCCGGGGTTGACGGCAAGATGGCCTTCGTGAACAGGGGCTTCGAGCGCCTGACCGGCTACAGCGCCGACGAGATAATCGGGTCCACCTGCGGTTGTCTGCACGGTGCCGACACGCAGCCCGATGTGGTGCAGGCCATTCAGCAGGCGTTGGTCAATGGCCGCTCGTTCAGGGGTGAGGTGTTGAACTACCGCCGCAACGGCGAACGCTTCTGGAACGACCTGTCCATCAACCCCGTGCGCGATGCTGATTTGAAGTTGATCGGGTTTGTGGGTGTGCAGCACGATGTCACGACCTTGAAGCAGCGCGAGCATGCTTACTGGGCCGTGGCCAACCACGATCACCTGACCGGTTTGGCCAATCGCCAATTGTTGCGCGACCGCTGGCTGCAAGCGCTGGCACGCGCACAGCGCAATGAGCGCTGTGGTGCAGTGCTGTTCATTGACCTGGATCGCTTCAAGGCGCTCAACGACGGCCATGGCCACGAATATGGTGACCAGTTGTTGATACAGACGGCCCAGCGCATCGTTGGCGCGCTGCGCGAATCCGACACCGTGGCACGCTTGGGCGGCGATGAATTTGTGGTGCTGCTGTCCGAGCTGGACGCCAGCCGCACCGCGGCCGCGGTGCAGGCCGCCATCATGGCCGAGAAAATCAGGTTTCAACTGGCTCAGCCGTATGACCTCGTTTTGCCCGCCAGCCTCCAAGACCCCTTGCACTGGAACGAATCAAGCGCCAGCGTGGGTTGGGCACTGTTTGACGGCAGCGATGCCGACCTGGACGCCGTACTGCACCAGGCCGATCAGGCCATGTACCAGATCAAGCGGGCTGGCCGATGAGCAAGCACTGGAAGACGACCCCAATTCATTCGCCTTGATCACCTTGGCCCACTTGTAAACGCAAGCCACCCGCAAAGACCCGCAGGCGCGTTGTATGGCCTACTCATTGGTTTTGTATGCATAAAACCACAGCATTTTTCAGAGCGACTGTCACCCAAGCGAACCCGCCGGCTCGCGCTACCATGTAAAAACACTTTCCAGCATGCCCAAGCACTCGCCCTATACGCCCATGACAACGACTCTGACCGACACGCCCCAGCCCCGAGAGCGGCTGGACAAGCCCACGCTGATCTACCCGTTCGAGGCCCCGCCCGAGCCCGGCCAGGTGCTGGAGGTCGCGCCCGGTGTGGTCTGGATGCGCATGCCTTTGCCCAT
Organism: Rhodoferax sp.; assembly: GCA_030683195.1. GTDB lineage: Bacteria > Pseudomonadota > Gammaproteobacteria > Burkholderiales > Burkholderiaceae_C > Rhodoferax. Next base: position 12,746 of record JAUXQA010000099.1, read on the forward strand.
GGCGCTCAACCACATCAATGTCTGGGGCCTGGCAGACGAAGACGGCTGGGCCGTGGTCGACACCGGCATGCGCACCGATGAGACGCTGGCCGCCTGGCGCACGTTGTTTGCCAACAGTGCCGACCAACGCCCGCTGACCCGGGTGTTTGCCACCCACATGCACCCCGACCACATTGGCATGGCCGGCTGGCTCACACGCAAGTTCAAATGCCGCCTGTGGATGACGCGCATGGAGTACCTGACTTGCCGCGTGCTCACGGCAGATTCAGGCCGTGAGGCACCGGACGATGCCGTGTTGTTTTACCGCCGTGCGGGCTGGAGTGATGCAGCCATTGAGAACTACCAGGCGCGCTTTGGCAACTTTGGCAAGTACATCCATGCCTTGCCCGACAGTTACCGTCGCATGGTCGATGGCGAGGAAATCCGCATTGGCGTCCACAGCTGGCGCGTGATTGTGGGCACCGGCCATTCGCCCGAGCACGCCTGCCTGTATTGCGCGGACCTCAAGCTCCTGATTTCGGGAGACCAGGTGCTGCCGCGTATCTCGTCCAATGTGTCGGTGCACCCCACCGAGCCCGACGCCGACCCCATGCGGGAGTGGCTGGAGTCCCTGGACAAGCTCAAGCGCGAGGTGCCTGATGACGTGCTGGTTTTGCCTTCGCACAACGACTGCTTTCGCGGGCTGCACGCCCGGCTGGACTACCTGGCCGCGTCGCAGCACCGCACGCTGGACAGGCTGCGTAAAACGCTCCAGGATCCCTGCCGTGCGGTGCAGGTGTTTGCCGCCTTGTTTGGCCGCGCCATTGACGAGACCGATGGCGGCTTGCTCAACCTCGCCACCGGCGAGAGCCTGGCCTGCCTGAACTACCTGGTACACCGGGGCGAGGCCAGCCGCACGCTGGACGCGAACGGCGTGGCCTGGTATCAAATGATCTGATTCAAAACCCCACAAAAGGAAATAACGATGAAGGAGACAGCGATGCAAGACACAGCTATGCCCCAAGATGCCCAAAGGCCAGTCCACCGCCTGATTGCAACCTACGCGGAGAGCCACCGTAACCCCACCAATGAGGTGATTCATTTCATTTGCGTGCCGGTGATCGTGTTTTCATTTTTGGGCCTGATCTGGGCGCTGCATCCGCTGGCGGCGGTGGCGGTCATGCTGTTGTCACTGGGCTATTACTTCAAGCTCTCGGTATCGTTTGGCGTGGGCATGTTGCTGATGTCGGGCGCCATGTTGTGGGTGCTGACCGTGTTGCCGCAGGCGCAGGTGCTGCCGATTTCTGTGGGCGTGTTTGTAGTGGCCTGGATCGGCCAGTTCATCGGGCACAAGATCGAAGGCAAGAAGCCGTCATTCTTTGATGACCTGCGCTTCCTTCTCATCGGGCCTTTGTTTGTGTTGAGCTTTCTGTACCGCCGCTTGCACATCAGTTACTGAGCACCGATTGACCCTATGAAAATTGCAATCTTCGGCGCCGGCTCGATCGGCGCCTATGTGGGCGGTGCGTTGCTGGCCAGCGGGGCCGATGTGGTGCTGATCGGACGCGCCCGCATGCAGGCCAGCGTGGCCCGCCACGGCCTGACGCTCACCGATCTCAATGGCCACCGCCATCAGCTCACGCCCGATCAGGTGCCCTACACGCAAGACCCGGCGGCGCTGGCCACCGCTGATCTGATTTTGGTCACCGTCAAGAGTGCTGACACCCCCGCAGCGGCGCAGGCGATCGGCGCGTACGCCCGGACTACAGCGACGGTGCTGAGCCTGCAAAACGGCATCGGCAATGCCGACACTTTGCGCGAAGCCCTGCCGGGCTGGACCGTGCTGGCGGGCATGGTGCCGTTCAATGTGGTGCAGCTGCCCGAAGGCTGCTTGCACCGCGGGACTGAAGGCGAGATGGCGGTAGAGGCGTCACCCGCGCTGGCCCCTTGGCATGCCGCGTTCAAGGCAGCCCGGGTGCCGCTGTTGGAGCACGCCGACTTTGCCGCAGTGCAATGGGGCAAGCTCTTGTTGAACCTGAACAATCCCGTCAACGCCCTCTCGGGCCTGCCCCTGAAAGCCGAGCTGTCGCAGCGCGCCTACCGGCGCTGCCTGGCGCTCCTTATCGACGAAGCGCGGGCGGTGTTGCGTGTGGCCGGCATTCGCCCGGCCAAGGTGGCGCGTGTGGGGCCAGGCCTGCTGCCGACCCTGCTGCGCTTGCCTGATGCCCTGTTCACAAGGGTGGCCGCGACCATGCTGCGCATTGACCCGCAGGCCCGATCCTCCATGTGGGAAGACCTGCAGGCCGGGCGCCGCACCGAGGTGGACTACCTCAACGGCGCAGTCGTCAAGCTGGCGCAGCCGCTGGGGTTGAAAGCCCCGGCCAATGAGCGACTCGTGGCGCTGATGCGCGCTGCCGAGGCGGGCACGCAGCCAGCACTCAGCGGCACGGCCTTGTGGCAGGCGCTGACCCGCTAAAGAGGCCGCACCGCCGTCTGCACGCGCCATGCGCGCCTGAATGCGATAAACTCTCATTTGCATTGGGGCTCACCCCGTGCGGGTTGTCCATCTTCAGAGGTCGTCGTCATGCTGTTGTCTCAACTCCCCAACGGGGCTCACGCGCACGTCGTGGGGGTGATTGCGGGGGCGGCTGATGTAGGTGACGCCACCTTGCGCCGGCTGGGCGAGTTGGGCTTTATTGGCGGGGAGCCGGTGCAGGTGCTGCGCCGTGGCCCCGGTGGGCGCGAACCTTTGGCAGTGCAGGTAGGCGAGACCCTGTTTGCCCTGCGCCTGCTGGAGGCCCAGTGCATTGAGGTGCAGGCCGACGATGTGACTGTTTATTAGGCTTATATGGCTCTAGGCGGCGTATCTCAATCCTTAAATGCTATTACAACAATAGCATTGGTCGGCAACCCCAATTGTGGCAAGACCGCCTTGTTCAACCTGTTAACCGGCGCGCGTCAAAAAGTGGCCAACTACGCTGGCGTCACCGTGGAGCGCAAGGTGGGCGTGGCGCACTTGCGCAACGGCCACAGCGTGTCGGTGGTTGATTTGCCCGGCACTTACAGCCTCACACCCGCCACCCCGGACGAGCAGGTCACGCTGGATGTGATTGAGGGCCGGCGCGCCGGTGAAGACGCTCCGCAAGTGCTGGTGGCGGTGGTCGACGCCACCAACTTGCGCATGAACCTGCGCTTGGTGCTCGAACTCAAGCGCTTGGGCAAGCCCATGCTGGTGGCCGTGAACATGGCCGACGTGGCTCGCGCCCACGGCTTGAAGCTTGACCTGGCGCGCCTGTCGCTGGAGTTGGGCTGCCCGGTGGTGGAAACCGTGGCCGTGAAACACGATGGCCATGCCGCCTTGCTGGTGCAACTGGAGCAGCCCCTGGCGCGCCTTGGGACCGTGCATCCTGTGGCGGGCGACAACTCCTCCGCCACTTCGGCCGACTTGCAGCGTGAGGTGCGCCGTATTCTGGCGCTGGTGGCTCCCAACGCCCCGCGCGCAGACCGTTTTCAGTACCGCCTGGACTCGGTAGCCATGCACCCGGTTTGGGGGC
>JAUXQA010000103.1 GCA_030683195.1 Rhodoferax sp.
ACCCCATCGTCTAGAGGCCTAGGACACTACCCTTTCACGGTAGGTACCGGGGTTCGAATCCCCGGGGGGTCGCCAGATTCATCTTTGATGAGTAAGGCGCAATTCGGTAGCATGCAGTCCTGAAAAGGAAGGCGACTTGGCTCGAAAGAGTAAGTGTTACAACTATCAGGAGTGGTAGTTCAGTTGGTTAGAATACCGGCCTGTCACGCCGGGGGTCGCGGGTTCGAGTCCCGTCCACTCCGCCAAAAAAGAAACCCCAAGCAGCTTGTCTGTTTGGGGTTTTCCTAATTTCGGCTTTGATTTTCACTCTATTTGTAAATAGGTTTCGTCATTTGCGCCTGATGGCCTGCCCTGCGATACACGAACTCTTCAAGTCTCATCTTTTTCGGACCTTCTGTTGTCGTCACCGTTGACCACTATCAAAATTCATTTTTGGATTCGGCATAGCCTCAGAGACTGAACTGAACAGATAGAAGTTGATTTTCACAGGAGACAACTGTTATGACAACGCCCAAAAAAACGACGGACCTTGTAGCGGAGGAGCCAAAATTTGCAGACGAAGATCTTTTTGCAGAAGACAGACTCCAGCAAATTTTGATTCGGCCAGACGGTTACTACTGGCAAGCTCCTGAGGGCAACCAGGAATTTGGCCCGTTTGAAACTGTGGAGTTGGCCCAAGCCGACATGGCGTCTGGCTACGAGGAGGCAGAGCCCTTGGTCGGCGAGACCTTGCAGGAAGCCGAAGACGAAATTGGAATTGCTGACTGGATTGACCCTGAAACGGGGCAGCCCGCTGAAGGCCAGTCACGGCCGCATCTGGAAGCCGAGTAAGCCAGCGCTGCTTGCCGCGCCATCCGGCTTAATTCAAAGACCCCGAACCGAGCGCAGAAGTGAGTCCGTCAATACGCCTTGGGTGTTAATGGACTTCAAAAGTCCAAGGCTGTTGACGCCTGTGTTGATGACCGTCAGCGTTTGTATTTGCTGGTCGTTGAGACTGTTTTGAATGACTGTGCCCCCATTCAGGCCCGTCACTATGCCTGGGTTGATGAAATTGCCACTGCCGGCTTGAACCAGTCCGGTTTCTCCCAAAGCTGCATTGACAAGTCGAGCTTGATCCGGGTTGATGCGCGTGATGTCGGGCAAATCAAAATTGGTTCGGCTGACCAGATCACCATTGATGGTGACAGTGCGAATGATGCCAAACGAGACGTTGAGTCCAGTATCCAGATTGAATCCGCCGCGTACCTTGTCCAACTGTTCGTTGTTGGCAGGTATCCATTTTGTGGGTTGAAAGGCCACTCTTTCCGCCGCCTGCAGCCCTGTGTGGCCCAACGACATCAGCAGGCAGAACGCGAAAAGTGGTGCGCAGGCTTGATTCATGGCGTCTTCGTCTTTAAAAGTCGCCAGGCCCTAGCTTGGTCAAGGTAGTGCTTGCCAAACTACCCAAGCCGACAGTCGTGCCCAGCGGGCCGCGGGGCGCTACCCCCCAATCGGCTTGTGTGTTGAACCTGGCCTGGTCTTGCTGGTTATGAATAACAAAGAGAAGTTTGTTGACCCACAAACTTTCAAATCGAGTGCGGGAAATCGCCCGGGTTCCGCTGGAAGGGTCTCCCAGCAGAATACGTCCATCCCGCATTCCTTTAATTACTACAAAATGTTGATAGCTCTTTTCAGATATCAGGACGACGGCCGGAAGGCCAGATTCGAGCAATTTGCTGAGGGGGAGCTCAAAGGCGTCGCCTTGAAAATTATGCGCGTTCAAGTAATTCTTCATATCCAGTAATGAAAAACCTTCCTTACGGATTCTCTCCTGGTCGCCCCGGGTGAACATCTCTTCAAATACTTTTTGCTCACTGACCGGATAGCCGTAATGGTGGGTAAGGAGCGTTGCCAGCGCAGCAGAGCCGCAACTGAAGTCGAACTGCTGACGAATCGTCGCCTGAAATTTGGCCTCCTTCAGGCTGGTGACCTTCATGACATACCTTGCGTCGCTCAGGCCCGCGAATTCCAGCGTCGCCGCACCAGCATTAAGAGATGCAATGGCCGCCATTGCCAGCATCTTGAAATTGATAGCTCGCATGGCTTACTTAAATTGGACGTTGACGATGGTTGCGTTCTGGATCAAAACGTTCGAGCCAGAGTTCTGAACAGTCAGGGGAAGCCCCGCCATGTTGGCGAACGAACCGCCTGCAATGTAGTTGTTGCCCGAAGTGACATTAGTCGCCGAATTGTTGGCAACTGAACCATTCAGCTGCATGTCGTTATTGATGGTGTCAAAGCCACCACGCAAGTTACCCAGTCGCTGACTGCCCAAAGGCAAGCCAAGCCCTGGAACCGCTGAGCTTGAGGGCTGTGTTGCGGACTGGGCGAGATGTTGTGGTGCCAAAATAATGCCCTGTGCGGCTGCAGTAAAAACGATTGAAAGGCCAGTCCAAGACAACACCAGCTTCAACGCTGACCTGCCCATGAAAGTAGTGAGTTGCATCTTTTTCTCCCTGTTGAGAAGGGGTGCTGCGCGATGGCAAGGACGCAGCACCCCATTCACTCCTCTACTTGCTGCCTACAGCCAAGTTGGCCTGGACATTCACGCTTTGTTGAATCATCGCAGCCATGCCGCTGTTTTGCGCAGTCACCATGATGCCGGCTGCCGACTGTCCGATGCTGCTCATCGCGTTGTACATGTTGAAGGTACCAGCGTTGACATTGACAGCGCCGCCTGTTCCACCGGTACCGCCTGCAGCGTAACCACCGTTGCCAATGGCACCAGTTACTGCACCAGTGGCACCGCCTGAACCGCCGGTGTTGCTGCCGCCGCCAGCCCCACCGCTGCCGCCACTGCCCGCAGTCGAGTTGCCATTGGACGCACTGCCGGTAGCGGCATCGCCACTGCCAGCTGTTCCACCCGTGCCGCCAGCGCCGCCGCCGTTGGAGGCCGTCCCGCTGTTGCCGCTGCCACCGCCTGCAGCGCCGGCGCCACCTGCACCACCCGTGCTGCTTGCGCTGCCGCCACCACCGCCAGCACCTGCTGTTCCGCTCGTGGCTGAACCACCGTTGCCCGTGTTGCCGCTGGACGTTGCGCCGCTTGCGCCGCCCGTGCCGCCAGTCGCTACGGAGCCGGTGCCGCCTGCGCCGCCGGATGAGGCACCACCAGCACCTGCCGTGCCGCTGCTGGCGGCTGCGCCTGCGCCACCGGCGCCGCTGTTGGAGCCTCCGCCAGCGCCGCCAGCTGCGCCACTGGCTGTTGGGCCAGCGCCGCCTGCGCTGGCACCAGCAGCACCGCCGGCACCGCCGGTTCCGCTGTTGGCTGCACCGCTAGTGGGGTTTGTGCTGGCAGAACTGGTCGCGGCACCACCGCCTGCACCCGCACCACCGCCTGCTCCTGCGCCACCCGCTCCGCTGCCGGCTGCACCAGCAGTTGAACTGCTGCCGCCGCCGCCGTTGGCATTGCTGGCACCCGCATTGGCGCTGCTGTTGGCGTTGCCGGTTGAGCCACCACCGCCAGCGCCTGCGGCATTGCCGTCAGCACTGTTGCGGGCATTGGCATTGCCTGCAGCGCCCCCTGGGGCCGCAGCTTTAGCTGTTGTTGTGTCTGGCACACCTGTTCCACCGTTGGCCTGCCCACCGTTCGCGTTTTGGTTGATGTTTTGGGCTCCGCCAGCGGCAGACACAGCCCCACTGGTCGAGCTTGCGCTACCACCGGAGGAGTTGGAACCTCCGCCATTGGCGGTCACACCCGAGGCTCCGCCTGCGGCCGCGCCACTGCCAGCGCCTGCGCCACCCTGGCCGCCAGCACCACCGAGTCCACCCGTAGTAGGTCCCGAGTTGCTAGTGCCATTGGCATTGCCGGTGGTCACACTACCGGTCGAGCCGCCGGCGCCGCCCGATGTATTACCGCCCCCACCCGCATTTCCACTGGCGGATGTATTGGTTGCGCCGCCCAAGCCACCTGTCGAGCCGCCGCTGGCACCGCCAGAGCCGCCACTGGCACTGCCGCTGCCGCCACCTGCACCTGCTGTTGTGGGCCCGCTGTTGCCACCGGCGCCGGAAGCGGTGGTGTTGCTGGTACCCCCTGCGCCACCGGTTGCGCCACCACTGTATCCGCTGGCGCCGGCTGTCGTGCCGCCGCTGGAGCCGCCACTGGCACCGTTACCGCCCGTTGTGGGACCACCTTGGCCGCCCATGGCACCCTGGCCGCCAAGACCACCTTGACCGGTCTGGCTGGTTGCACCGGAGGCGCTGCCGCCGGCACCGCCACCCTGGGCTGAGTTGTAGCCATTGCTGGCGTTTCCACTGGTTGCGTTGCCGTTGCTGGAGTAGCCGCCCGCTGCGCCGCTGGCGCCAGCGCCACCGGTGGCGCCCGCACCTGCGCCGCCGCTTACATTAGTGGTGCCGCCTGTGCCTGCGCCACCCGCCCCGCCGTTGCCGGTGCCTCCATTGGATGTGCCGCTGTTAGAAGCCTGGTTACCAATGTTGGAGATGGTGTTTCCGCTGACCGCACCGGTTTGGGAACTGGTGGCGGTAGCGGACGAAGTGTTGTAAGAATTGTTGGGATTGGCGTAAGCATTTGAGCCATTGTTGGCTGCAGCAGAGCCCGCAGCGCTGACATTGGCTGCCCCGGTTGAATTGTTGTTGTTGTCCGCAGACTTATTGCTGTCGTTTGTCGAGTTGTTGGTGTTGTTCGTGTTGTTCGTGTTGTCTGTGTTGGTTTGATAGGCTTGTGAATACTCATTGGCCGTGGGGCCGGAGTTGCCCGTCTGAGTCGAGTTCGCTGTGGCTGTCTGGGTGCCGGTCGCGACAGCTGCACCGCCACCCGATGCTTCCGCAGTCTTCGCAGTCGTGGTACCCGTGTCCGCACCTGTACCCGTATTCGTGACGTTATTGGTGATGCTTGGATTTGCCATCGCCTGACCCGCCATACCAAAAGCCACAGCAATAGCGGTGGCCAGTAGCGTTTTTTTCATATTAACTCCTTTGGAAAATACTGACTGAAATTTGCATGGCTCAGCGTATGAAGTACGCCAATCCACAACCCAATTTGCAAATTCAGTGCCAGCGCATGAGGAGTGCCTCTAAGTCTTTGATATCAATAAAGAAAATCATATTTTTGTCAAGAATCAAGTATGGTTTTTTGTCGATGTGAGCCTGTCTTTTCAAGCTGGGCGATCTGACTGTCACAGGTTTGTGACAATGAGCTTTCTCCTACGCACTCCCCCCGATTGAGAAATCTCAATTTGTCTGAAATTTCGCTTTTAAATTCAAGGGCATAAGCGTCCGACTGTGTCGCTTGCCGGGGTGGATCAACTGTCACACACCTGATGCAACTGGCCGGGCTGGTGCGAACAGTCAAAGACTGATGCCGTGCTTTTCCATCAGCCGATAGAGCGTCATCCGGGACACGCCCAAGCCGCGCGCGGCGCGCGTGATGTTGCTGCCACTGTCCTGAAGACTCACATGAATGGCATCCCGCTCAGCGCGTACTCGGGCACTCTCCAGCGCCTCGCCATTGGGCAGGCCCGTCGGTATTTTGAGATCGAGATCTTCGGGGGTAATGAGCCGCCCTTCTGCCATTACCATTGCGCGTCTGACTCGGTTGATTAATTCACGCACATTGCCAGGCCAGTCGTGCGCCTGAATAGCCAGCATGGCGCGCTTGCCAATCCCGGTGACACGGGGCCCCTTGTCGCGGGAGAAGCTGTTGAAGAAGTGCTTTGCAAGGAGTTCCAGGTCTTCTTTTCGGTCTCTCAGCGTAGGAACGGTCAGCGGCAATACGTTGAGCCGGTACAACAGGTCTTCCCGAAACCGGCCTTGTGAGACCGCCTCCTGAAGACGCATGTGCGATGCGGCGATGACGCGCACATCGACCTTGAGCGACCTCGATGAACCCACCCGGTTGATGGTCCCTTCCTGAAGAAACCGCAACAGGTTGGCTTGCAGTTCCAATGGCAAATCGCCAATCTCATCAAGAAACAAAGTGCCCTTGTCTGCCGACTCGATCAGCCCCACTTTTTCTTTCATGGCTCCTGTGAAGGCGCCGCGTTCATAACCAAAGAGTTCCGACTGGATCAGGCTGGCGGGTATGGCGCCGCAGTTAACGGGAATAAACGGCCCTTTCGCTCTGGGCGAATGGTCATGAACGGCATGGGCTGTCAGCTCCTTGCCGCTGCCACTCTCTCCCCAAATGAGCACTGGCGCATCTGCCAGGGCCACCTTGGCGATCTGTTTGCGCAAGTGTTGAATAGCTGTACTGTTGCCTACCAGTGCCATGTCGGCTTGGCTGCTCATCGCCACATCCGGCGGCCCGCTCAGTTCAGCGAAGCCATAGGCGTGCCCCAGGGTGTGGTTAAGTCGAAATGGATCAATCGGCCAGGTATGAAAGTCAAACAGATGCTGAACAATCATGGCTCGGTAGTTGGGCAACTTGACATGGGTAGCAGGAAATACCCCCACCCATTGTGTCGACTGGTGGGCCTTCAAAAAAGCATCTACCGCCGTCACTTCGTGGTCACTGGCACTGATGAGCAGCAGCAAGCCTACGGGGTAGTGCTGGGCCTTGAGCGCTTTGCGGGCGCTGTTCAACTCACTGACACCGCAAACATTCCAAGACGATACCAGCACCGGGGGAATGGTCCAGGGCGATGGTTCGCCCAAGGTCAGGCTCAGCAGCGCTCTTGAAGACATGTGCAGTTCTCTCTGGTCATTCACACTAGCGTAGCGATCCCGGCCAGGCAATGGCTTGATATTTCGCACCGGGGCGGGCATCCGCGTCTTGTCGGCAAAGGCAGCCAAATTGACATTGCGCAATGTTGCACAGGCCGAGTTCCTCAACACTTCAAGAGTGTCTGGTTAATTGGAGAACTCAACCATGGTCCGTCCTGAATCAACTGCCCTTAAGGCGGTGAGTTGTGCTGCCTTGTTGTTGATGGGGGGCGCAGTTCAGGCCCAGTCGCTGACAGGGATTTCCGAGAGCACGCCGTCGCGGCTTGACGCCGTCAGTCAGGAACTATTCGACCAAAAGCAGATGCTCCAGCAAGTTGAGTGGCTTCGCCAGCAGTTTGTCCAGCAAAGTGACCTGGTTGAGTCGCTGGAGCGCAGGCTCATCGAGCAGCAGGCGGCACTCGATGCACTCCGCGGGATCGTTGGCCATGATGTGTTGGCTGCGCAGCGCGGCACGGGCGTTGCGGCCCAGCCACCCTTGATGGCTCAAGCATCGCAGTCGGGGAATTCGCCGGTGGGCCAGGCACCCGTCAGTGAAGGGCGCCCTCCTGAGGTGGCTCCCATCTTTGAGCAGCCCGGCGTCCTCACCCAACCAGGCCAGTACGTGCTGGAGCCATCGGTCCAGTATGGCTACTCGTCAAGCAACCGGGTGGCGCTGGTGGGCTACA
>JAUXQA010000114.1 GCA_030683195.1 Rhodoferax sp.
GCCAGCAACGGCAGCATGTGGACCGTGCCCGACTTCAAGGGCAAAGCCAAGGCGTTTCAGGCGCGTGGTGGCCAGCTCATCGTGATCGACCCGCGCCGGACCGAGACCGCGGCCATCGCCGACGCGCACCACTTCATTCGCCCCGGCGCCGATGTATTTTTGCTGGCGGCCATGGTGCACACCCTGTTTGCCGAAGAACTGGTGACGCTGGGTCGGGTGGCGCAGTGGGTGAACGGAGTGGACGAGGTGAAGGCAGCGATTACGCCCTTCGCGCCCGAGGTGGTGGCTGCGCGCTGCGGCATGAACGCCGATACCATCCGCGTACTGGCGCGCCAGCTGGCCCGCACCCCACGCGCCGCGGTATATGCCCGCATTGGCACTTGCACCCAGGAATACGGCACGCTGGCCAGCTGGCTGGTGGATGTGCTCAACACGCTGACCGGGCACCTGGACATGGAAGGCGGCATGCTGTTTGCCAAGTCGGCCGCCTTTGCCAGCAACACCGCGGGCAAACCGGGTGTGGGCAAGGGCGTGAGCACCGGCCGCCACCATGCGCGTGTGAGTGGCGCGCCCGAGGTGTATGGCGAACTACCCATCACCTGCCTGGCCGAAGAAATTGAAACGCCGGGCGAAGGCCAAATCCGCGCCCTCATCACCGTGGCCACCAACCCCGTGCTCTCCAGCCCCAACGGCCCGCGCCTCTCAGCCGCGCTGGAGCAGCTGGACTTCATGGTGAGCCTGGACATTTACCTGAATGAGACCACACGCCATGCCGACGTGATCCTGCCCGGCCTCTCGCCGCTGGAAGACCTGCACTACGACGTGGCGTTTCCCCAGCTGTCGTGGCGCAACCATGCACGCTACAGCCCGCCCGTATTGCCACGCCCCGAGGGCCAGCCGGACGAATGGCAAACGCTGCTGAAGATCGCCGCCATCGTCCAAGGCAAAGGCGCGCAGGCGGATGCCAACGCGCTGGACGACGCCCAGTTTGAAGAAGACGCCCAGCGCATGTTCGGCCCGCACGCGGCGGCCATCGTGGCAGCGACCCAAGGCCTGCGCGGCCCGAAGCGCACGCTGGATGTGGCGCTGCGCAGCGGCCCCTATGGCGACCAGTTCGGTCAGAAGCCAGAAGGTCTGAACCTGGCCAAGGTGATGGCGGCCAGCGACAGCGGCGGCATTGACCTGGGTGAGCTGCAGCCCCGTATCCCCGAAATGCTGCGTACACCGAGCGGCAAGGTGGAACTGGCACCAGCGCTCTTGCTACAAGATTTGCAGCGCGCTGCGCATGATCTGCGCCGGCCAGCGCCCGATTTGGTCATCATTGGCCGACGCGATGTGCGCACCAACAACAGCTGGATGCACAACCTGCCCACACTGGCCAAAGGCCCGTTCCGCTGCACCGCCCTGGTCCACCCGGATGACGCGGCCCGCCATGGTGTGACCGACGGCGCGCTGGCCACCTTGCGCAACGGACCGCGCAGCGTGCAGGCCCAGGTGCAGATCAGCGACCAAATGATGCCCGGCGTAGTGAGCCTGCCGCACGGCTGGGGCCACAACCTGCCCGGCGCCCAGCTCAGTGTGGCCGCCGAGCGCCCCGGCGCCAATATCAACGCCTTGCTGGACGACCAGTTGCGCGATCCACTGTCGGGCAACGCGGTGTTGGGGGGCGTGGCGATTTCGATGGAAGCAGCGTAGCGGCCATGCCCCAGGGGGAGCCCCCCCCACTCGCCGCGTGACATACTGAGCCCATGCGGTGGAAATCTCACTCCCTATTGATAGGTGTTGGGCTGCTCGCGGTGGCGCAATTGGGCGTTGTTGCGGCGTGCGTAGCGTCGCTTGTAGGGTTTGGCAGTGGCTGGGCTCCGCTGGCGGGTGCGGTGGTGAGCATGCTGCTCTTGAATGTGGGCCTGGTGTTGCTCTACCAGCACCTCAAGGACCAGAAAGAATCCTCGCGTCGCCTGCGCCTGCTGGCCGAGATGAATGTGCGGGTGAACCGCGAGATTCTGCTCAACGAAGACATCGAGGCCATCTACCGCACCATCCTCGATTACCTGTTCCAAATATTCAACAAAGCTAGCGGCGGTTCTGTTCAGGTTTTGGAAGACAACGGTTACTTCTCGATCGCGACATGCCGGGGTTTTACGGAGGAATTTGTCAGCAAATTTCACCTCCGGCTGGAGGATAGTTTTTTATACCAAGCTACTGGCGGCAACATCAAGGACACCCGCCTATTCACTAGCAAAGACTTCCAACGCATTGAAACTTTTTTCCAGCCTGGCGAATGGAAGTTCAGGTCGGTCATCAACGCGCCAATATTTGTTGGGGACCGCCTCTTTGGCGCCTTGAGCCTGGACTCCGCCGTTGCCGATACCTACAACATGGACGACGTCCAGATCGTGGACCAATTTCGCACACAAATTGAGATTGCATTGCTGGCGCGCGAGCGCTACACCACCAACATCCAGCGCTACCAGGTGGACGCACTCACCGGACTGTTCACACGGCGCTACTTCGAGGACTTGCTAAAGGTGTCGCTGGACCGGGCACTGCGCCAGCAAGAATCGTTTGTGTTGGCCCTGTTTGATGTGGACGACCTCAAGAGCGCCAATGACAGCCTGGGCCACCTGGCAGGTGACCAGATGCTGCTGGCCATTGCCAATGAATTGCGTGCGTCGTGCCGCTACTCGGACATCATGGGCCGGCTGGGGGGCGACGAGTTCATTGCCTGCTACTTCCAAAGCGAAATGCCGGTGATGGAGAAGAACATTGCCGGCATTCGCGCCAAGCTGCGCGCCAAGCCCATGCGGCTGGGCGATGGTGAATGCCAGTTGTCCTTCAGCTATGGGCTGGCCACTTTTCCGGACGACGGAACCAGCCAGGACGCCCTGGTGGCCGCTGCCGACAAACGCCTGTACGCCATGAAATCAGATAACAAATAAACTCCAGCGCGATGACCGGGGCCACGGTGAAGTTGGCCTCGCTCACGCATACGGTGCCCGTTCAAAGGGACAACCAAGGCTTGATCTTTCGGTCCGATACGTTCAATATGGACTCAGAGACGGGATCAACCATTCCATATTTGTAGGGGAGGCGATGGAGTTCAAAGCTGCGGCCCTTGGGGGGATTTTGTTAGTCCAAGCACTCAGCAGCTACGCGCTGACCTTGGGACCCCTACAGGGGAATGCGTGGTTGGGCCGGCGACTGGACGTCTCTGTGGTGGCCAAGCTCGACGCGGGTCAATCGGCTTCCGCCGTGTGCGCGGCTGCCGAAGTCTTCCATGCCGACGTCCAAGTGGATAGCAGTCGGGTGCGTGTTGTCTCTGAGCCCACGGACAAGGCGAATGAAGTCACACTGCGAATCATCTCCTCCGCAGCGGTGGATGAGCCGGTGGTGACGGTCCGGTTGCGTGTGGGCTGTGAATCCGAAGTGGTGCGGCGCTACATCCTCCTGCCAGACGCCCCCACCGAAGTGGTCCCGGCATTGCCGCTTGCCCCGATGGTGGCCACGGCAGAAGCGCCCTTGGCACCGCGGGCTGAATTGTGGGAGTCCCCCGCAACGGCACCCGCTCCCGGCGCTCTCTCCAAATCCGCGCAGCAACCTAAAGATGTCCCCTCTGGCAGCGCGAAATCGACCGCATTGCAAAAGAGGACATCACCTGGCAATCCAGCGAACAAGGGGGATGCCAAACCGTCCAAACCCCTTGCCAAGGCACCACTGGCCACCGCCCCTCCCCCATCGGCTGCCAGCCCTGGGGCCGGGCGCGGAAAATTGACCCTAGAGGCGATGGTCCTGCCGGTGCAGGGCGCCACTGCCACGGAGCCCCTCGCAAATCCGGTGCCAACAGAAGAGTCAACACAGACCGCGCAGCGCATGGAGCTGCTTCAAGCCGAAATCAAAACCTTGCTGGACCAAGCGGCCCTCAATGCAGCCAGCCAGCGCGATTTGCTGGCCCGCTTGCAAAAAGCCGAAGAAGCCAGACTCCAAGATACGTTTGTCTATGGGTTTGCGGGCCTGCTGGCGCTGTGCTTGGTCGGGACGGTGGTGTACTTGCGACGCTCGGCGATGCAGATTCGTCTGCTGGAAAACGAACGCCTGGCCCGCGTGTTGAACATCGCACCCAGCCCCCCCCCACGGGAACAGGAGGTGCCGCCGGATTCTCCAGCGCCTGCAGCCTCCAGCACCGCCAGCCCGGAAGAAACGCACTGGCTGAACCTGGAAGAGCAAGGCATCAGCGTGATGAGGGATGGCCATCCCACAGGCCCCGCTGCGCTGGAACCCGCAGAGAAACGGCCCACGCTGATGGGTGGCGCTGGCACCGGCCCTCTGGACTTCAATGCGGAAGACCAGTTGGCTTTGATCGACCAGGCACGGTTGTTTGTGCGGCTCGAAAAGACAGCCCACGCCATTGACGTCCTGGAAGAGCGAATTCGAGTGAAGGCCGCAGACTGCCCTCTGGTGTTCCTGGAGCTCCTCAAGATCTCCAATGAATTCAGTTTGAAAGTTGACTTCCGGCAGTTTCGCGATGAAATTCAACAGGTTTTTAATATCGCCGTTCCCGAGTTCGCGTTGTTCAGGGCAGAGGGGCGGAAATTGGAGGGCTACCCTGCGCTATCCCAACATCTTGCAAAACTCGGGCAGACGCCCCAAGCGCTGACGGAAATCGAGTCATGCATCGTGCTCAGCGCGTGGGGAAACCATACCGAAGCACTGGATCTGGCGGCGTTTAAAGACCTGATCCAGCTGCACGGAGCCATCCTCAAGGCTCTGCAATTGTCGAACGGGGCCAGCAGTTCGACTGAGCCCGGCACTTCCGAAAGCCTGACTGACGTGGATGTGCCTTTGTGATGGGCGGTGGCCTGGACGCCACCTCGCAGGTCGGGCTACTACGGTGCAACCGGCTCCCCCGGGCATGACATACTAAGTTCCATGTGGTGGAAATCTCATCCCCTCGGGGCAGGCTTTGGGTTGTTTGCGGCGGCGCAAGCGGGCGTTGTGGCTGCGGGCCTGGTTTCGTTGGTCTGGTTTGGCCGTGACTGGGCCCCGCTGGCCGCGGTGCTGGTGCTGAGCTTGGTGTTTTTGAATGGGGGCTTGTTGCTGGTGCACCGGCGTTTTGAAGCTCTGCAGGAGGCCTCGCGGCGCCTGAGCCTGTTGGCCGAGATGAATGTGCGGGTGAACCGCGAAATCCTCTTGAACGAGGACATCGAGCTGATCTACCGCACCATCCTCAATTACCTGTTTAGCGTCTTCAACCGGGCCAGCACCGGCTCCATCTTGATTCTGGGGCCCGACGGTTACCTCACCTTCGCCGCATCCCGCGGGTTCACCGAAGAGTTTGTGGCCAAGTTCCACCTGAAACTGGAAGACTGCTTTTTGTACCAAGCCACCGGTGGCGACATTCAGGAAACCCGGCTGATCACCACTGCGGACTTCCGGCGTATCGAAACCGTGTTCAAACCTGGGGAGTGGGAGTACAAGTCCGTCATCAGCGCGCCGCTGTTCATTGGGGACCGGTTGTTCGGGATTCTGAACCTCGATTCCCCCGTGTCCGGCACCTACACCCCCCAGGACGTGTTGATCGTCGAGCAGTTCCGCACCCAGATCGAGATTGGCCTGCTGGCCCGCGAGCGTTACACCACCAACATCAAGCGCTACCAGGTGGACGCACTCACCGGACTATTCACACGGCGCTACTTCGAGGACTTGCTAAAGGTGTCGCTGGACCGGGCGCAGCGCCAGCAAGAATCGTTTGTGCTGGCACTGTTTGATGTGGACGACCTCAAGGGCACCAACGACAGCCTGGGCCACCTGGCGGGTGACCAGATGCTGCTGGCCATTGCCAACGAACTGCGAGCCTCGTGCCGCTACTCGGACATCATTGGCCGGCTGGGCGGCGACGAGTTCATTGCCTGCTACTTCCAAAGTGAAATGCCAGTGATGGAGAAGAACATTGCCGGCATTCGCACCAAGCTGCGGGCCAAGCCCATGCGCCTGGGCGATGGTGAATGCCGGTTGTCCTTCAGTTATGGGCTGGCCACCTTTCCAGACGACGGAACCAGCCAGGACGCCCTGATCGCTGTCGCGGACAAACGCCTGTACGCCATGAAATCGGACACCCCATAAATTGTTGCGCCATGAAAAAGTCCCTGCTCGCCTTCGCCGCCCTCTTTGTGTTGCTGATCGTCGGCGGTGCCGTTTGGTTGCATGGCAATCTGGACGGACTGGTGCAATCTGCCATCACCCGGTACGGCAGTGCGATGACCGGGGCCACCGTCAAGGTGGCGGCGGTCAAGCTCAAAGCAGCCGATGGGCACGGCACGCTCAAGGGGCTGCTAGTGGCCAACCCGACGGGTTTCAAAACACCCTACGCGGTAAAGGCCGACACCATTGAGCTGGAGGTGGATGTGGCTTCGCTCACCAAGGAGGTGGTGCTGGTGAAGAAGATTGCAGTGATCGCCCCCGAGGTGATTTACGAAAAGGGCGATGCGCGGACCAACTTTGATGCCATCCAGAGCAACATTGCGCAGTACCTGGGCCCCTCCACCAGCGGCGGGCCAGGCAAGAAGCTGATCGTGCAGGAGTTTGTCATCCGCGGCGCCAAGGCCCAGGCCAGCGCTGCCTTTATGGACGGCAAAACCGTGAGCGTGGCCCTGCCCGACATCCGCCTGCGCGACCTGGGCAAGGCCAAGGGCGGCCTCACCCCCGGCGAGCTGGGTCTGGAGATCACCAACGCCGTGGAAAAACGGCTGATCCTCGCGGTCAGTTTCGACAAGCTGGCGAACACCGTGGGCGGCGCCCTGGAAAAAGCGGGCAATGCCATCAAGGGTCTTTTTAAGTAAAAAGTGCCTCTAGCGCCCATGGATATTGCGCAACC
>JAUXQA010000137.1 GCA_030683195.1 Rhodoferax sp.
TGAGCGACGGCATCGAGAAACTTTTTCCCGCCAGCAGCAGGCCTACAAACGCACCACCCAAGGACAGGGGCAAAGCCGCAAGAATCGTGAACGGGTGCAAAAAGTCCTTGAACAACAACACCAGCACGATGTAAATACACAGCACGCCGGTCAACATGGCCAGGCCAAAGCTGGCAAACAGTTCGGCCATGATTTCGGCGTCACCCAACGCCAGTTGCTTGACGCCGGCCGGCAGGTTGGTGATGCTGGGCAGTTTTTCGACCGCTGCAGCCACATCGCCCAATTGGGCGCCTGCCAGTTCCACCTCAAAGGTGACGTTGCGGCTGCGGTTGAGGCGGTCAATCACCGCCGGGCCCCCGGCCATCTCCAGCGTGGCGACCTGGCTGAGCATGACCGGCCCCCTGGCACCGGGCACGGCCAGGCGGCCCAGCAGCTCCAGGTCTTGCCGGGCGGAGTCTTGCAACTTCACCACGATGGGCACTTGCCGCTGGCTCAGATTGAGTTTGGCCAGCGAAGTGTCATAGTCGCCCACGGTGGCAATGCGCAGGGTTTCACCAATGGCGGTGCTGGTCACGCCCAGGTCCGCCGCGCGGGCAAAGTCCGGCCGCACGGCAATCTCGGAGCGGATCAGGCTGGCACTGGACGTGATGCTGCCCAGGCCGGAAATGGTGCGCAAATCGCGCTCCACAGCAGCGGCCGCTGTAGCCAAAGCTTGCGGGTCTTCGCCGGTGAGCACCAGTTGGTATTTTTCGCCCGAGCCGCCCAAGCCCACCTTGCTGCGCACGCCCGGCAACTCGGCCATGGCGTCGCGAATGGCGTTCTCAATGCCCTGCTTACGCGGTCGTTCGCCCCGATCGGTCAGCAATACCGTAAGCGTGGCCTTGCGCACCTCGGTGGTGCCGGGGGGTGCAAACGGGTCTGAGCCGGCCGCACCGCCGCCCACCGTGGTGTAAATGCTCTTGATGTGATCGACCTTGCTGAGCAGCAAGCGCGCCGCTTCGGCCGCACTCTTGGTCTGCGCCAGCGTGGAGCCGGGGGGCAACTCAATGTAAACCTGGGTTTGGGAGTTGTCATCTGGCGGTATGAAGCCGGTGGGCAACAGCGGAATCAGCGCCAGGGAACCCACAAAAAACGCTCCAGCGGCTGCCATGGTGATCCAGCGGTGGCTCAGGGCCCAGCGGCTGATTTTCATGTAGCGGTCCATCCAGAACGGGTCTTTGTGCTCACGCGGGCTGCGCTTCATGATGTAGGCGGCCATCATGGGCGTGAGCATTCGGGCCACCACCAACGAGGCAAACACGGCCAGCGCGGCCGTCCAGCCAAACTGCTTGAAGAACTTTCCCGGAATGCCAGCCATGAAGGCGGTGGGCAAAAACACGGCAATCAGCGTGAAGGTGGTGGCCACCACCGCCAGGCCGATTTCATCCGACGCTTCCATGGCGGCCTGATAAGGCGTCTTGCCCATGTTCAGGTGACGCTCGATGTTTTCCACCTCCACAATCGCATCGTCCACCAGCACACCAATGACCAGCGACAGCGCCAGCAGCGTGACGGTGTTGATCGAAAAGCCCAAGTAAGCCATGCCGATGAAGGCAGGGATCACTGACAGCGGCAAGGCCACGGCTGACACCAGCGTGCTACGGAAATTGCGCAAGAACAGCCACACCACAATCACTGCCAGAATCGCGCCTTCATAGAGCATGACCATGGACGAATCAAACTCTTCGGCCACGGGCTGCACAAAGTCAAAGGCCTGGGTGAGTTCTATGTCGGGGTGCTGGGTTTTGAGTTCATCGAGTGCCAGCTTCACTGCTGCCCCCACTTCCACCTCGCTGGCGCCTTTGCTGCGGGTGATCTCAAAGCCCACCACAGACACGCCATTGAGCATGGCAAGCGCCCGGGGCTCGGCCACGGTGTCTTTGACCGTGGCGACCTGGTCCAGGCGCACCCGCTGCCCACTGCTCAGGGACAGCTCCAGACGCGCCAGTTCTTCCACGGTTTTGACCGTGGCCAGCGTGCGCATGGGCTGCTCGCTGCCGCCCAAATCAGCCCGCCCACCTGCGCTCTCGGTTTGCACCTGGCGCAACTGGCGCGACACATCGGCGGCCGTGGCACCCAGCGACTGCAATTTAAGCGGGTCCAGCGCCACTTCCACCTGGCGGGTGACACCCCCCACCCGCACCACTGAGCCCACGCCCTTGACGCCCAGCAGGCGGCGGGCCACGGTGTTGTCCACAAACCAGCTCAGGGCCTCGTCGTCCATCCGGTCGGACCGGATGGTGAGCGCCAGAATGGGCGCGCCCGAGAGGTTGACCTTACTGACCACCGGGTCGCGCACATCGCTGGGCAGCTCCGAGCGCACGCCCTGCACAGCGCTGCGCACATCGTCCACCGCTTCCTGCGTGGGTTTTTCCAGGCGGAACTCGGCCGTGACCGTGACCCCGCCGTCTTGCACCTTGGTGTAAATGTTTTTCAAGCCCTGCAGCGGGGCAATGGCATTCTCGATTTTTCGGGCGACTTCGGTTTCCAGTTGGGCGGGAGCGGCGCCGGGCAGGCTGGCCGACACGATGACCGTAGGCAACTCCAGGTCGGGGAACTGCTGCACCTTCATGGAGTTGAAGGCCAGCAAACCGGCCAGGGTCAGCAACACAAACAGCATTGCCGCCGGAATCGGGTTTTTGATGGACCACGCAGAGACATTCATCTAATATGCTCCTTATTTTGTAGCTTGTGACGCTTTTGATACGCCGGCTGGAGGGCTATTTGGCACTGAATTGGGTGTGGAGGGGCCTGCCACCACCCGCACCAGGTCGCCCTCGCTCAAAAAGCTGCCTCCACTCGCTACCAACTGGTCTTGTGGCGTGACGCCATTGCGAATCTCGACCTGGTCGCCCACCACGCGGCCGGTTTGCACCTTGATCTGGCTGACCCGTTTGTCGGCCCCCACGCGCGACACGTAACTAAAGCCATCGCGCACCACCACCGCCGTTTGCGGCACGGTCAGGGCGCTGGAACTACCCAACTCAAATTCGCCGCGGGCAAACATGCCGGGCTTGAAGGCACCGGGTACCAGTTTGCTACCCGGAACGGCACCGGTGAGGTCGACATACACCAGGCCATTGCGCGTGGCGGCATCCACCGTGGGTGCCAATGTACGCACACGCCCCTTCATTTGCTCGCCGCCCGGCGCGGTAACCACCACGCCCGTGCCCACGGCAATGCGTCCAATCTCGCTGGAAGTCACCTCGCCACGCCACTCCAGCCGGCCTTTTCGAATGAGTTTGAACATCTCGGTGCCGGCCCCCACCACCGAGCCCACACTGGCCTGGCGGGCCGAGATGATGCCGTTGTCAGGCGCGAGCAGCCGGGTGTTGTTCAGACGCAGTAACTGCGAGTCCAGTTGCGCCTGGGCAGACGCCACGCGCGCTTTGGCTGTGGCCTCAACGGTGATGTATTGGTTGACCTGTTGGGCACTGAGCGCCCCGCTTCCCTGCACGGCGCGTGCGCGGTCGGCATTGGCTGCGGCCTCGGCGGCATTGGCCTGGGCCTCGGCCACAGCGGCGCGCGCCACAGCCACATCGGCCTGCACGCTCTCGGCGGCAAAGCTGGCCAGCAACTGCCCACGCTTGACCTGGTCGCCCACGCTGGCATGCAACTCGGTCACGCGCAGGCCACCGGTCTCGGCGCCAATGCTGGCCTCTTGCCAAGCTGCCACGCTGCCATTGGCAGCCAGCTTGACCGTCAAGGTGCTGCTTTTAGGCTGGGTCAACGACACCGTCAGCGCGGCTTTGGCTGCGGCGGGTGCGGCGACATCGGCCGCCTGGGTGCGGGTGGCGAACAGGCCCAGGGCGGCAAAGGCGATGGCGCCTGCAACCAAGAGGCTCAAGGTGAGGGGTTTGAATTGAAAACGGTTCATGGAGAGGTTCATGGGGAATAGCTCAAAAAGTTGGTTTGCGTGAATTGGGTTGGATGGGGTTCAATCCGTTCAAGGCGCGGGTCGGCTTGCTGCGGCGCCGGATTCCCAGCCGCCGCCCAGGGCACGGTACAGCGCGACCCAGGCCCGCTGGCGCTCCAGCTGCAAAGCAATTTGCCCGGACTGTGCTGCCAGCGCGACCCGGCGCACGTCTTCCAGCTCCACCAGGCTGGCCAGGCCCTGCCCGTAACGGGCCTGGGTGCCGGCCAGCGCATCGGCATACCCCTTGGCAGACACGGCCACATCAACCTGGCGCGCCTGGGTGCTTTCCAGGTTGACCAGCGCCTCTTCCACCTCGCGCACGGCCTGGCGCACCTTGCTTTGGTAGGCATTGACAGCCTGCGCGTAGTTGGCCTTCGCCAACACCACGTTGGCCGCGCCCTGGCCACCATCAAACAGGGGCACGCTCAAGGCCAGAGGCCCGAACGACCAAGTGTCCAGGCTGCTGGTGACCCCGCCGCTGCGCACGCCGGCCGTGCCAATGGCGCCGTTGAGCGTGAGCCGGGGATAACGCTGTGCCTGGGCACTGCCCACCTGGGCCCGGGCCACCACCAGATCGCGCTCGGCGGCAAACACATCGGGGCGTTGGGTAAGCGCCTGAGCCGGCACGCTTGCTATGCTTATTGACACCTCCGGGGCAATAGAAGTGCCGGCTAGAGCCATTTTTTTTCGTATTTCGGCCTCTGGCAGGGCTGTGAGTTCCACCAGGGCCTTGGTACTGATGTCGCACTGCGCAGCCTGGCTGGTCACCCGCGACCTGGCCTCGGCCGCACTGGCTTGGGCCAGAGCGGAGGTGGCCGGCGCGGCAAAGCCAGCCTTGGTGCTGACCTCGGCCAGACGGGCCGTGTCCATTCGGGACAAGGCATCCCGGCGGGCCACATCGAGCAGGCGGGCACAAGTGCCCAGCCCGTAATACAGACCGGCCACCTCGGCGGCTACCGACACCCGCGCGTTGTGCCACTGTGCCTGGCTGCCGTCCAGCTGCGCCCGCGCCGCCTCGTTCACCACCCGGTTGGCGCCCACCAGATCCAGCTCCCACGAGGCCTGCAAATTAGCCTGCGCCGTGGTGCCCAGGACAGGGCTGGAAAGCCCGACACCCCGGACCGCGTTGGCCGTGCCATCCAGCTTGGGCAAGAGCGCCGCGTTGGCGCTGACCTGGGCCGCGCGCGCCGAGGCCACCCGGGCCAGCGCTTGGGCCACCGTGGGGCTGGCGACCTGCGCAGCCTCAATCAAGGCCACCAATTCAGGGTCGCCCTGGCTGCGCCACCACTGCGACAGGCTGGCGACCTCGCCTTGGTGCGGCAGGGGCGCCTGCCATTGGGGCACGACCAATGAAGGCACTTGGGCGGGCGGGAGCGTCAGGGCGCAGCCGCCCAAAGTAAGAGCGCACGCCATCGCGGCAATTAAACGACTTGGGTTCATAGGGGTGAGGCTGGTTGGTGTGAAAAATCGGGATCGGCACGCCTGCGGGCCTCCATCTCGACCATGGCCATGGCGTAGCTCACCAGGCGGTCAACATATTGGTCGATGGCCCCGGGTGAAGCCAGCAAGGCAGGGCAAATGGATTGATAGACATCTCCTGCCAGGTGGAGCATCACGCCCAGCCCGCTCACGGAGAAGGCCAGGCGGTGAACATCATCATCGGCTTCATCCAGGCCCAAATGGCGGCACAGCACCGCCACCAGCGCGAGTTGCGCGGGCTTGATGTTGTTCTCGATCTCGTCCCGCCAAACGCCGGTGGGCTCCAACATTTCGCGGTAATGCAGCTTCATGCAGCTTTGCACCAGATCACCCTGCTTGAGCGGCTCGGAAAAGCCCCGCATCAGCACAGTCAACGCATCGCACAGCGGCATCTCGGGCTGGTTGAATTGCGCAGGATCACTGCCGGGGTTGCTTCTGGGATCCTCAAAAACGGCACGGTACAGACCGGCCTTGTCACCGAAGTAATAGCTGATGGAGGCCACGTTGACCTGCGCGGCCAACGCGATTTCGCGGGTGGAGGTCTTGCTGAAGCCCTGGTCGGCAAACAACTGCAGGGCCGCGTCCAGCAGCCGGCCTCTGGCCTCCAGGCCATCGCTGCGCAAGGGCTTGGCGTGTGCCTCCGGTGCGGGTGTATCTTCAATTTTCATGACATGGATCATATCTAGTTAAATCAAACGTTTGATTTAACTAAACCAAAAAACTGCAATGAGCGGGGGCAATCACCCAGGAACAGACACCGGGCAAGGCTTGTCCGCCCAAAGCAACTCCTCTCCATAAAGGGTGTGAGGTTGATGATTTTGATCAACACGGCCCGACTCCAGCTTGCGTAAAAACAAGATGGAGAAATGTCATCAACACACCCACGACTCAACCCGAACCCGTCTTTGTCGCCCGTGGCCTGACCAAAGTCTATGGCAAGGGCGATGCTGTGGTCCACGCCTTGCGCGGGGTGGACCTGGACATCGTGCGCGGTGAGTTTGTGGTCTTGCTGGGCGCCTCGGGCAGGGGCAAGTCCACCCTGCTCAACATCCTGGGCGGGCTCGACACAGCCACCAGCGGTTCGGCCCGCTGGACGCACGCCGGCGTGGCGCACGAGCTCATTGGCGCGGGCGATGCCGAGCTAACCCGCTACCGGCGCGACCATGTCGGCTTTGTCTTCCAGTTTTACAACCTGATTCCCAGCCTCACCGCACGCGAAAACGTGGCGCTGGTCACCGACCTGGCGGACGACCCCATGAAGCCCGAAGACGCGCTGGCGGTGGTGGGCCTGGGGGAACGCCTGAACCACTTTGTCTCGCAACTCTCGGGGGGTGAGCAGCAGCGCGTGGCCATTGCCCGCGCCATCGCCAAGCGACCCGCTGTGCTCTTGTGCGACGAGCCCACCGGCGCGCTGGACTGCGCCACGGGTGTGATGGTGCTGCAAGCGATTGAGCACGTGAACCACACCTTGGGCACCACCACGGTGGTGATCACCCACAACGCCCCGATTGCCGACATGGCCGACCGCGTGCTGCGCCTGGGTGACGGCATGATTGTGGACACCCGCGTGAACCCGCACAAAGTGGCGGCCAGCAGCCTGCGCTGGTGAACACACCATGCGCGCCCTGCACATCAAACTCTGGCGCGACGTCAAACGCCTGCGCGCGCAGGTCTTCACCATTGCCATGGTGGTGGCCATTGGGGTGGCGGGGTTTGTGGGCATGTTTTCGGTGCACGAGTCCATCAAGGGCTCGCGCGATGCCTTTTACCGCGACAACCGGCTGGCCGATGTGTTTGCCAGCGTCAAGCGAGCGCCCGTGCATCTGCACGAGCGGCTGGGGGCGCTGCCCGGCGTGTCCGAGGTGAAGCTGGACGTGGTGTTTGACGCGCAGGTTGACCTCCCTGGCGTTGTGGTGCCTGTCACCGGGCGTTTTGTCGGCGTCGATCTGGCGCGGGTGCACGCTGGCCGACAAGGACTCAACGCGCTCAGCCTCAAACGCGGGCGCTGGCCCGAACGCAGTGGTGGCCTGGAGGCCCTGGTGAGCGACCGCTTTGCGGTAGCGCGGGGTCTGAAGCCAGGCGACACCGTGCATGCCATCCTCAACGGCAAACGCGAAGCCGTCCGCCTGGTGGGCACGGCCGCCTCGCCCGAATATGTCTTTGCCACCCAGGCCGGTGCACCTGACGACCAGTCGTTTGGCATCTGGTGGATAGACGAGGTGCGACTGACCCAGGCGTTTGACATGCAGGGCGCCTTCAACCAGGTCTCACTCAAGCTGGGTGGGGGCGTGCCCGTAGCGGGCGTGCTGACCGAGGTGGACAAGCTGCTCGAACCCTATGGCGCCATCGGTGCGGTGGGGCGCGACAAGCAAATGTCGGCCAAGATCGTGAGCGACGAGCTGGCACAGCTCAAGGTGATGGGCACGGTCCTGCCGTCCATCTTTTTGGCCGTGGCCATGTTTATTTTGAATGTGGTGCTCAGCCGCCAAGTGGCCACGCAGCGCCTTCAGATCGCCGCCCTGAAGGCCCTGGGCTACAGCAACGCGGCCATTGGCGGGCATTACACCGGCCTGGCGCTGATCATTGCCGGGCTGGGGGTCGGCGCCGGGTTGGGCTTGAGCGTACTCATTGGGCGAGGCATGCTGGGGCTGTACGACGAGGTGTTTCGCTTCAATCAACTGGTCTATGTGACCCGGGGTGAACTGATCGTGGTCTCGGCCCTGATTTCAGCGCTGGCCGCCGGCTTGGGCACCTGGACCGCCATTGCCGCCGTGGTGCGCCTGAGCCCCGCGCAGGCCATGCAGCCGCCCTCCCCGCCCCTCTACCGGCCCACCTTGGTTGAGCGGCTGGGCCTGGGCAGCCGGGTGAGCAGCGCCGCCATGATGGTGATCCGGAACTTCGAGCGCCGCCCCCTGCGCGCCGCGTTCACGGTCACTGGCATCGCGCTGGCCGTGGCGCTGCAAATAACGGGCGCGTTCTGGATGGACGCCATTGCCCACATTGTGGACGTGCAGTTTCGCCAGGTACAACAGGGCGATGTGCTCGTCAACTTCCACAGACCAGTTTCCCTGGATGTGGTGCGCGACCTGCGCCGCCTGCCGGGTGTGATGGATGCCGAGCCCTACCGAACCGAACCTGTGCGGGTGCGCTGGCGAGGCCGCACCGAGAACACGGCGCTCATGGGCCTTCGGACCGATGCGCACTTGTTCCGGCTGGTCGATGAAGTGCGCGGAGCCGTGCCCTTGCCCACGCACGGCGTGGTGCTCTCCAACTTGCTGGCCAGGGCACTGGGGGTTCGGGTGGGTGACCGCGTTGCGATGGAGTTTCGGCTATGGAGCCAGGTCCACACCGAGCTGGAGGTGGTGGACATTGTGCAAACCCAGTTTGGCAAGCTGCTTTACATGAACCTGGACACCCTGAACCGGCTGGCCCGAGATGGTGACGGCGTGGCCGATGCAGCGCTGCAGGTGGACCCGCACACCATGGGCGAGTTCTGGGCTGCCGTCAAGGCCGCCCCCGTCATCAACGCCGTGTTTGACAAAGCCAGCACGCTGGCCAACTTCAACAAGACCACCTCGCGCAACATGGGCGTATTCAGCGGCATCCTGACGCTGTTTGCCGTGGCCATGGCGGTGGGCATTATTTACAACGCGGCGCGCATCGCCCTCTCAGAGCGCGCCTGGGAACTGGCCAGCCTGCGGGTGCTGGGCATGACGCGGGCCGAAGTCTCGGTGCTCTTGCTGGCCGAACTGGGCGCCGAGCTGCTGCTGGCCCTGCCGCTGGGCGCCCTGGCAGGCTGGGGGCTGGCCACCCTGATGATGCGGCTCATGGCCTCCGACAGCATCGACTTCGCGGTGGTAATCGAGCCCTCCACCTACGCCACAGCAGCCCTGATTGTGCTGGCCGCCGGTCTGGCCACCGCGCTGCTGGTGCGCCGCCAGATCGACCGGCTGGACCTGGTGGCTGTTTTAAAGGTACGCGAATGAACAAACAACAACCCCAAAAAAAATGGCGCCGCTGGCTTGTGGGTGCTGCGCTGCTGGTGGCGGCCAGTGCGCTGGCCTATGTGGCCTACCGGCCCAGGCCGATTGACGTGGAGGTGGCGACGGTACGCATGGACAACTTTGAGCAGGCCATTGAGGAAGATGGCCAGTTGCGCCTGAAAAACCGCTACGTCATTGCTGCCCCCACGTCAGCGGCTCTGTTGCGCCCCACCCTCAAAGTGGGTGACCTCGTGCGCGCTGGCGATGCCGTGGCCACTCTGGTCCCGGTGGCACCGCAAATGATTGATGCACGCACACGCACGGTACTGCAGCAGCGCGTGGGCAGCGCCGACGCAGCTCGCCAGGCCGCCGCCGCCCAGGTGCTCAAGCTCCAGGCCGCCCTGGCGCAGGCCACGCTGGAAGCCCAGCGAGCCGAGCAATTGGCGCAGGCCAACTTCATTGCCCCTTCAGCACGGGATCAGGCTAACCTCGCCCGCCAAACTGCGCAGGAAGCGCTCAATGTCGCGCGCGCCGAGCAAAGCGCGGCCGACTTTGCGCTGGCTGAAGCCCGGGCAGCGCTCAGCCGCTCGGAGCCAAGCGCCGGGACCCCAGCGGCGGGTGTATGGACGTTAAACAGTCCGGTCAATGGACAAGTGCTGAAACTCCACCAGGACAGCGCCACGACGGTGACCGGCGGCCAGCCCTTGCTCGACATTGGTGACACAGGGGCGCTGGAAGCGGTGATTGATGTGTTGTCAAGCGAAGCGCTGCAAATCCGGGTAGGCGCTGCGGTGCAACTGTCTGCGGGTGGCAGCGCCAAGCCCCTGAGCGGGCGGGTGTCTCGCATCGAGCCGGCGGCCTTCACCAAGGTGTCTGCGTTGGGCATAGAAGAGCAGCGTGTGAATGTGATCGTGGACTTGGACGCCCGAGAAGCGCAGCGCTTGGGCGATGGCTTTCGGGTAGATGCCCGTATCCTGGTGTTCTCGCAAGCAGACGCCTTGCTGGTGCCCACCGCCGCGCTGGTGCGCCAGGGTGAGCAATGGCGGGTATTTGTGGTCGACTCCAACCGGGCCGCGCCACGGCAGGTTCAGTGGCAGGAGCGCAACACCGATGTCACCTGGATCAAGGAGGGCCTCAAAGCGGGTGACACGGTGGTGCTGTACCCCGGCAGCATGGTTGAAGGACAACCGGTGCGCCAGCGCAAGCCTTGAGGGGCCAGGCTGGCGGCTTTTTTACTCGACAGTCGAGATGAACTGCGCGTTAGGGCTGCGAACTTTTTTCAGGTTTACCAGCCAGTCTTTGTCTTCTTCACGGTAACCCAAAGGCAGGATCACCACGCTGCGCAAGCCGCGGGCACCCAAGCCCAGAATTTCATCGATGGCTTTGGGATCGAATCCCTCCATGGGAGTGCTGTCCACTTCCTCAAAGGCGGCTGCAATCAGGGCGGCACCCAACCCAATGTAGGCTTGACGGGCGGCATGCTGGTAATTGACTTCTGCGTCCCGGGCAGGGTAAGTCGAGAGCAACATCTTGCGGTAGTTTTCCCAACCCTCGTTGGTCGAATTGCGCTCAGTGTTGGTCAGGTCAAACATCATGTTGATGCGCTCAGGTGTGTAGTTGTCCCAGGCAGCAAACACCAGCAAATGGGAGCAGTCGGTCACTTGGCCCTGGCCCCAGGCTTTAGGTTTGATTTGCTCTTGCACACCCTTGTTTTTGACAACAATGATCTCGTAGGGCTGCAGGCCACTGGACGTGGGTGCCAGGCGGGCAGCCTCCAGAATGCGATCCACTTTGTCCTGCGGCACCGGCTTGGCGGGGTTCATCTTTTTGGTGGCATAACGCCATTGGAGCTTTTGCAGGAGGTCTGACATGCTTTGACTTTCGGGTTCGGTTGAAAAGTTGTAAAAGTCCACTATAGACGCGATCAACCTTCGTACACAGTCCCAAACGAGTCACTACCCTGTTACGGTTACCGAAACAATCAGCGTGTTGAAGGCAACCGTCAGACCAGCAGCATCATTCGCTATCAATTTTGATTGCCTGCGCCAATAAAATAGACGGCCAATGGCTGTTTACCCAAAAATTCTGAATAACCTCATCTTCCGTTAGCAGCAGCGCGTTGAGCAGCGGCTCTAGTCGGGTGGTGTCGGGGTCAACCAGCATCACATACCGCGGTGTTTGATGCGGGACCTCTTCATCCAGCCGCCCCACCCAGTCCAGATCGCACAGCACCTCCAGCACCGGTTCCATTTGCAGCGCATCCACCCGCATGCGCACGGCAAGAGCTTCGATGGTCAGACCTTTGTTCACGCTGCCACGCACTGCATGGAGCTGCTGCAAGGCCTCAAGTGCCAGCTGAAACGGCAATCCCTGAGATTTGGTGCGAACCCGCACGCCAGAGAGCAAGCTGGGCAAATAAGCGGCAATAACAGCGCCCAGCAGCACAATGACCCAGGCCACATAAATCCAGATCAGCAAAATCGGCACGGTGGCAAACGCCCCATACATCACTGAATACGTGGGCACCATGCCAAGGTAGGCCGCCAGCAGCTTCTTGGCCAACTCAATGCCCGCCGCCACAAACAATCCACCCACCCAGGCATGACGCCATTTCACGTGGGCGTTGGGAACGTAGTGGTACATCGCAGCCATGCCACCGGAGAGCAATCCGAACTGCAAAGCTTCAAGCAAAATCTCAACGCTGTCCGGCATCACGCCCACAATGCCCTGCGAAACAGAAATCGCGTAAGACGTCACCGACAAGCTCACACCCAACACCACCGGCCCCAAGGTCATGGCCGCCCAATACACCAGCACACGCTGCCCGAAATGACGCCGCTTGCGCACACGCCAGATGCCGTTGAGGGTATGGTCGATGGTCAAAATCAGCGCCAGCGCCGTCGCCAGCAGCAGCGCAAGACCCACCACGCCCAACCGGCTGGCCTTGCCCGCAAACTGGGTCAGGTAACCCAGCACCTGACGGGAAATATTGTCAGGAATCAGGCTGGTGACCAGCCACTGCTGGAGCCCGCCCTGGAGCTTGGCAAACATGGGGAAGGCAGTGAAAACCGCCAGCGCCACCGTCACCAAGGGAACCAGCGCCATGATGGTGGTGAACGTCAGGCTGCTGGCCGTGAGGCCCAGGCGGTCCTCGGAAAATCGCTCGCGCAGGGTGCGCGCCGTGCTTTTCCAGGGAAATTCGGAGAGGGTTTTGAGCAAGTCATCAAGCTGCAGGGGCCTTGTGCCTGTGGGGGGGGCGTTCAACTTCATGGCCGGTATGATGCCATTCCAATGAATACACCCCAAGCCGCAGATCAAAAATCGTCCTCCTCCCTGGTCACCACCACCCGCGTTCTGGCCGTGGGCAGCCTGCTGGGCCTCATCATCCTGGGCCTAGCCTGGGAGTTGGTGCTGGCACCGTTGCGCCCGGGCGGATCCTGGATCGCCCTCAAAGTGCTGCCGCTGTGCGTACCGCTGGCGGGCTTGCTGAAAAACCGCATGTACACCTACCGCTGGGTCAGCCTGATGGTCTGGCTTTACTTCACCGAAGGCGTGGTGCGCGCCTACAGTGACAAAGCGCCCGGCAATTACCTGGCCATGATTGAAGTGGTGCTGTGCCTGGCCCTGTTTGTGGCCTGCGCCCTTCATGTTCGCCTGCGCCTGAAAAACGTGGTTAAAGAAAGCTGACCCCATGCAAAACTTGTTGAACGAGATTCGCCAAATCGTGGGCGCTGCCCATGTGTTCACCGATGGCGACCTGACTGCCTGGGAGCAAGACTGGCGCAAACGCGTGCGCGGCAAGGCCCTGGCCGTGGTGCGCCCAGCGAGCACGAACGAGGTCGCCGGGGTTGTCAAGGCCTGTGCGGCTTACGCAACACTCCACCCCGACGCACCCGTGAGCATCGTGCCGCAGGGCGGCAACACCAGCCTGGCCGTGGGCGCCACGCCCGATGGCTCGGGCCACCAGATTGTGCTGAGCCTGCAGCGCATGAGCACCATTCGCGCGCTGGACGCCGCCAACCTCACCATGACGGTGGAGGCGGGCTGCATCTTGCAAAATCTCC
>JAUXQA010000140.1 GCA_030683195.1 Rhodoferax sp.
CCCCAGCCGCTGAACAAGGCATAGGCACCCGCCAGCATCACCCCGCCGACCAGAGCTGCCATGGGCGCGGGTCGCCAAGCACACAAGCGGCTTGAGCGCCGCCATAACCACCCAATGACCAGTGCCGCCGCCCAGGCAAACATGGTTATGTGCAGGCCCGAGATTGACATCAGGTGCGCGACGCCGGTGGCCCGAAAGACATCCCAGTCAGTCCTCTCAATGGCGTTTTGGTCCCCCACCACCAGCGCGGCAATCAGGCCGGCTTGGTTATGGTCAGTCACCCGCGCCTCAATGCGCTCGCGCACCCACTGGCGCGCCTGCTCCACCGGGTGCTGCCAGGTGCTGGCCAGACGCTGGGGTGGCGCATCTTTCGGACCGGCGCGCACATAGCCAGTGGCCTGCACGCCCTGCTCCCACGCCCACAATTCGTAGTCAAAACCGTGCGGATTGCTGTTGCCGTGCGGCGCCTTCAGCCGTACCGTGATCTGCCAGCGCTCGCCGGGGTGCAGCGCAACGGGCTGGCGCTGCAATTCATTCGCACCCTCCGCACCGGTCAGCACGCCGGCGTACCAGCTTAGGTCAATCGTGGAGGGTACGCGCACCGGTGCACCTTGAAGCGTGGCCGACGCTACATCCAGCCGAAATCGCACCCCGGCGTCATGGCGCTGCGGCATGGCTGTCACCACACCGACCACCGTGATGTCACGCCCTTCCAGACCAGGCGCCAGGGCACCCGACAAAAAGTGGTCGGAGCGCAGGCCGTTCACGCCAAAAGCAAGCACTCCCAGGGCCAATGAAATCCCCAGCCCCGGCAATAACCCTGATCCCAATCGCGACGCTGTGAATCTGGATGCTATGAATTTAGACTGTACTAGCGCATAAAAACCGCCGGCCAGAAGCACAAAACCTATATAAACGGCCTGAGACCACAGCGCAGCCTGCTGCAGCTGCAATGCAGTGCCACCCAGCAAGCCAAGCAGGGCTGCCAGCACAAAAACGCTTAACCAGGCCCGAGACCGCTCTTGAGTGCCGCCATGCTGCGCTCATGTGCCGCTGCGGCCGACGCTGCATCAAAGTGATCGCCGCCCACGCGCGCAAACGCATGATCCACCCCGGGGTAGACATACACGGCGGTGTCATCGCGCCAGGACATAGCCGCCACAATGGCGCTGCGCGCCTCAGGTGGGCAAAACTGGTCGTTCTCTGCAATGTGCAGCACCAGCCGGCCCTTGATGTGGGCGGCCTCGTCCAGAGCCTTCTCGATACCCACGCCGTAGTAACTCACGGACACGGCAGCGTCCGTGCGGCAAGCGGCCAGGTAGGCGAGCTTGCCACCCAGACAAAAACCCAGCACACCGGCAGGCCCCACACACTCAGGCCGGGTACGCAGCGCAGTCAGGCTGGCCTGAATGTCCTCAACGCCTTTGTCCTCACTGAACCCCTGGTAGTAACCAAACGCCCGTTGCCAGTCGGCCGGGGTATAGCCTAGCTGCACGCCAGCCTCTTGCCGCCAGAACAGATCAGGCACCAGCACTACATAGCCTTCAGCCGCATAGGCGTCGGCTGCGTCGCGCATGGTCTGGTTCACACCAAAAATCTCTTGGGCCATCACCAGCCCGGGGCCCTTGCCCGAAGGCGGAAGCGAAAGGTAAGCCTGAAAGCTGCCGCTGGCGTCGCTGGCCGGTATCTCGATCATCTGATGTGTCATTTTTAAAGTCTCCAAAAAGGGACTTACAGCGTAGCAGAGCCCACACCCAAACGCCCCGGAGCCGCACACGCAACCTTGGCGTCAGTGTTTGTCTATAAAATTCCCCGCTTGATTCACTCTTTTGGCGCTTTCCTTTGCGCCTCTTATGGAAATAGCCATACTTTTCGCCCTCATCCTTCTCAATGGCGCCTTTGCCATGTCAGAAATCGCGCTGGTCACCGCGCGCAGAGCCAGGCTCCAAAAGCTGGTTGATGAGGGCGATAGCGCCGCCATAGCAGCCGTCAAACTGGGGGAAGACCCCACCCGCTTTCTGTCCACCATCCAGATTGGCATCACGTCCATTGGTGTGCTCAACGGCATTGTGGGTGAGGCGGCGCTTGCACCTCCATTGGCGCAATGGCTGATGACCCTGGGGCTGCAGGATCCCTATGCTTCTTACACAGGCACTGGCCTGGTGGTGGTTTTGATCACTTATTTTTCCATCGTGCTTGGGGAGCTGGTGCCCAAACGCCTGGGGCAAGCCAACCCGGAAGCCGTGGCCAGACTGGTCGCCAAGCCTATCAACTTTCTGGCACTCGCCACCAAACCCTTTGTGCGTCTGTTGTCGGGCTCCACCAAAGGCTTGTTGCGCCTGATGGGTGTCAAGGACGGCACAGGCTCCAACGTCACCGAGGAAGAAATCCACGCCATGCTGGCGGAAGGCACCAGCGCGGGGGTAATCGAGTCCCATGAGCACACCATGGTGCGCAACGTGTTCTTGCTGGATGACCGGCAGATCGGCTCCCTGATGGTGCCCCGGGGCGATGTGGTGGTGCTGGACACCCGGCTGAGCTTTGAAGAAAACCTCAAACGCATCGACGCCTCGGACCATGCCCGGTTTCCCGTGGTGGAAGGCAGCATGCAGAACATCCTGGGCATAGCCAACGCACGCCAACTGCTGTCGCTGGTCGCGCACGGCGGTGTGCCGGATTTGAAACACAACATGCAGCCCCCCTTGTATGTGCCGGAAACACTCACCGGGATGGAGTTGCTGGACAACTTCCGTTCCTCCGATGTGCACATGGCCTGTGTAATTGACGAGTACGGCGAGGTGCAGGGCATCGTGACCCTCAAAGACCTGATTGAAGCCATTACCGGAGAGTTCCAGCCGCGTGACCCCGAGACCTCGTGGGCGGTGCAACGCGAAGACGGCTCCTGGTTGCTGGACGGCCACATTCCCGTGCCTGAGTTGAAAGACCGCCTGGGTCTGAGCAGCGTGCCCGAAGAGGAACGGGGGCGCTACCACACCCTCAGCGGCATGATGATGCTGTTAACTGGCCGCCTGCCCAAGGTCGCAGACACCATTGAATGGCAAGACTGGAAGTTCGAGATCGTGGACATGGATGGCAAGACCATTGACAAGGTGCTGGCCACGTTAATCCCTCTGGGCGCCGAGGCGAGCGACTCAGCGAGCTAAACGGGTTGAGGGGTCAAGCGCCCTCAAACACCACTGAATTGCCCCCGGCCTTTTTGGCCTGGTACATGACCCTGTCGGCCCGGTTGAGAAGGGCCTCGGTATCAGTTTCCTTGTCTCCGAACAGGATCACGCCAATGCTGGCGGCGCAGCCGACCAGGCTCTGCGACGAACTGCTTGGCGCCGACTTCAACGCATAGGGTTGCGCCAGAACAAACCGGATTTTTTCAGCCACAGCCGCTGCTTGCGAAGCTGACTCGCCCGAATTTGCGCCCAGGTCCGTCAGCATGACCACGAATTCGTCGCCTCCCAAACGCGCCACTGTGTCACTCTCGCGCACGCATTGGTTCAGACGCTGAGCAACGTCGATGAGCAAAGCATCGCCAGCCTCGTGCCCGTGGGTGTCATTAATGGGTTTGAGTTTGTCCAGATCCAGAAACATCAAGGCACCAAAACTGGCCCGACGCTTGCTGGCGGTCAGGGCCTGTCTCAAACGGTCATCGAGCAGGCGCCGGTTGGGTAACTGGGTGAGCGGGTCGTAAAACGCGAGCTGGCGCACACGATCCTGCATCTGCTTGCGCTCGGTGATGTTGCGAATCGAGACATGGATCGCCTCGGTTCCGTCGTACTCAATGGCCGTGCCCTGCACTTCGACATCAATGGGGGTGCCATCAAGTTGCAAAAACCGTGATTCGACGCTTGGCGGAATTGGATCCCTGGCCACGATGCTTTTCAAACGCTTGGCCTGCGATTCACGGCAATCGGGGTGAATCAAGTCCTGAGTCCGCTTGCCAAGCAAGGCGTTGGCATCGGATGCGCCAAACATTTTGACGGCGGCCGGATTCACGTAAAGAACAATGCCCTGGCGATGCACCAAAATCGACTCGGGCGACCACTCAATCATCGTGCGGTAGCGGGACTCACTGGATTGCAAGGCCACCTGGGCCTGCCTCAGTTCGGCCTGGCTTGCCTCAAGATCCAGCGTGCGTAACGTCAGACTGTGGCTTACGCGGCGCAACTCTGTCAGACGCCCCAAAAAAACTCGCACCAGCCAATGGGCCAGAAGGGCCGTCAAACCATAGACAATGATCTGGTCGCCCCCGTACATCAGCGGCGAAGACGGGAAAGCACTGGGCAGCCATCCCCAAAACTCGACCCACATCAGGCTCAAGGTGGATAAAACCGTAGCGCCGGCCACCAGCAGCGCAGCACGCGAGCTGACCAACCAGCCCACTACCAAAATAATTGATGGGTAAAGAATAACCAGTGGCGCTCGCACGCCCCCCGTGAAGACGACGATGCCCGTAACAAGCGCCCACAGCCCCACCACCAGCACATGAATGGCCACCTGAACCTGGCCACGCCGCAGGAAAAACCAGGCGGTAACTCCCAACCAAAAAACGGCGCCAGCACTGCCAGCTCTCTGCCATTGGTCCGGCGCAATCACCAAAATCCCAAGCGCCAACGTGATCGCGCCCAGCGT
>JAUXQA010000369.1 GCA_030683195.1 Rhodoferax sp.
ATTTGGCGGCTGCCTTGGCCCAGGCTTCGAGGATGGCGTTCTGGAATTCAGGATTTTGTTGGGTCATGACAGCGGACGTTTGCGGTGAAGAAAGGGGGGTAAAAATCGGTTCTGAAGTTTACATTATTTATAATTATTGATTCAAAATATTATTTCAAGCTTACAATTCCGGCCATGGCAGCACTATCTCTTTCCCCCCGCGCACTCTATGAAGATGTGGCCGAACTGCTGCGCCAGCGCATTTTCAGCCGCGACCTGGAGCCCGGCAGCTGGATCGACGAACTCAAAATTGCCGAGGCCTACGGCATCAGCCGCACACCCCTGCGCGAGGCGCTCAAGGTGTTGGCCGCCGAGGGGCTGGTCACCATGAAGGTGCGCCGGGGTGCCTACGTAACCGAGGTGTCCGAGCGAGATCTTTCCGACGTGTGCCACCTGCTGGGTTTGCTGGAGTCTGACGCGGCCGGCGTGGTGGCCGCCACCGCCACCGATGAACAAGTGGCCGAATTACAAGCCTTGCATCAGGAGCTGGAGGCCGCCGCCCAAGCCGGCATGGCCGGGCACGACCGGTTTTTTGAGATCAACGAGCAGTTTCACACCCTGCTGCTGGTCATTGCCAACAACCGCTGGCGCGACCAGATGGTGGCCGACCTGCGCAAGGTCATGAAGCTCAACCGGCACAACTCCCTGCTGAAATCAGGCCGCATTGAAGAATCGCTGCAAGAGCACCGCGAGGTGATGGCTGCCATCAAGGCGCGTGATGCATCCCAAGCCGTTCAGCGCATGCAAAACCACTTCAAGAGTGGCCTGCAAGCGGCCAACAATCCCGCCCCTCAAAAAGCGTAAAGCGGCCCCGCGCCCAGGCTGGACGGCTGGCCCTGAATGCCCATGAACACCCGGCGCCCGTAAAAGAAAGGCAAACCCCAGTCAAACGTGCGGGCGTCCCCCATCGGGCCGGCCAGGCCCGGCAGCACGGCATTGGGGTAGCTGGCAAACAGTTTCACGGCGTTATCCACGGCATACGGCACCGTGACCCGGGCGCCATTCACGCCCACATTGGTGGCCACCAGGGCCTGCGATGCCGACGGGCAATAAAACCCCGAAGCCTGCGTTCCGCAGAGCGCAAGGCCCGCCGAATCAAAAAACAGCGCGTTTGAGCCCGTGTCAATGAAACTGGTGCCCAGGTTTCGGCCCGACAACACCGTGGTGATATAGCCCAGCGAGTCCGTGGCCAGCACCGACTCGGTGCCCAACTGGTTGTTGCTCTGGGTCGCGATGCCAAAAATCATCGACCCCGCCACGCTGGCCGCGCCCCCTGGACTCACCGCCGGCAAATTCATCACAAGGCCGTTGTTGTCGGTGTCAAACAGGGCCACAGGCTGCTTCACCTGCTGGGGCAGGCTGGCCCGAATGGGCGCCGTGGTGGAGCAACCGGCATCCGCGCAGGTGTAATAAAACCCGTTGCCCGTGACCGCCGCGCAGCCCGTGCCGCAGTCTTCCTTGAACAAGCCCAAGCCCAAAATGCCGTTGGCTCCCAGCGTGGCCGCGGTATTCATCTCGGTCCCTGACGAACAGGCGCCAGACAAGGGGTCAAACACCGGGCTGCCCGCCAACTGCATCGGCACATTGCGCGCCGTCTTGCCGCCCAGCACCACATCGGCCGTCACCACTGGCCCCCAGGTGAAGGTGTTGTCCACAAACTGGGCGCAGTTCAGCAGCGGCAAGCCGCTACTGCCATTGATGGGGCTCAGGTTCAGGCCCGGCCCCAGCGCGCTGGCCAGCACGCGCAAGCCCGTGGAGCCGGTATCTACCAACACATGCTTGATGGTTTGGCATTGCGTCGCGTCACCAGGGCGGCACAGGGTGACATCGGTGTAGAGCCGGTTGACGTTGTAGCCCGAGTCCGGCGGCCCCGCGTCCACCGTCACCGGCAGCACATTGGCCAGCAGCACAGGCGCAGGCTGGGTGGGTACAGCCGGGGTGGGCGCCGCGGCCTCGGTGCTGCCACCGCCGCCGCAGGCACCCAGCGCCACAGTGATTCCAACAGCCAGCGCAGCGGCCCAAGACCGGCGCCAAGAGGAGTTACTGCTGCGCATCTTGAAGCACCTCATTGATATTCACCGTGGGGGGCACCAGAGCCGGCACATAGGCGTGGCCAAAGAAATTGCGCATGCGCCCGTTGGAGCGCACCACCAAACCGGCTTGCTCCATGTTGATGGGGGCGCCCCGGCGGCCCGCCAGGCGTTGCTGATCGGCTCCTTGCTTGAACGCCCCGAAATAGCCACCCAGCCACTGGCTCAAGTCCGGCAACACCGGGCCACGCCAGGTCACGGCGAACACCTGGCCCGAAACGTTGGCGAACTCGCGCACCACCGTTCCGGTCTCCAGCTGCAACTCATGCACCGTGTAGGTTGCCTGCGGGAGCGCGGTGCCCGGCGCCAGCAGTCGGGGCTTGGGCGCTGTTGCCATCGCCGCTGATGACGCAGCACCAGCCGGGACGGCAGAAAACGGCGCTTGCCCCAGCGCAGCCCAGGCGTTGCCAATCATGGCAAGCGCCAGCACGCCGGACCAACACCCGGGCGCCAAGTGGCGCACCGAGCGCTTGGTGCGCTTGGCGAGCGAGATCAGGGCACTCATTTGTCGTCCGGCTCAGGCCGTTTTTGCTGCAATGCCGCGTCCACAGCCGCCTTGACCTGGGCCTGCATCTGCTGCGATTGCACCTGCGGGGAAGCCCCGGACGCCACCGGCTGCGCCCCAGGCACACCCGCCACACTGGGCGCGGCACCAGTCAGCTGCTTTTTGGCCAACAGACCCACCACCACCAAGGCAATCAACAAACTCACCACTCCGAATATCCGCATGACCCAGCTCCTAGAGATTTTGCAAAGATTATTGCGTGCTGGCGTTGCAAAACATTGACGCAGGGACAATGACAAGCCTTTCAAGCCGCTAGCCCGCTTCTTTGTTGCCTTGGGCGCTATCGAAAAACGAAAATCGGGTTGCGGACTAACGGCTGGAGAGTGTCCAGTCAAATGGCGCGACTTCTTGGGGACGCAGCGCTTCTTGAACCTGGGCTTGAATCATGTCCAAAGGCATCTCCGGATTCTCCAGCACCGCTTTTCCGACCCTGGCCCAGTACGCCATTTGCTGCGACACCGAGCGATGTTCCGCAGTGGCCTGGCGCGTGGCGTCTGCTACCAAATCATCCGGCAACTCCAAGGCAACGACCATGATCTGTCTCCAACTTTTTTAAAACTCAATTATTGACCCCGAAGTGGATTGCCACGTTCAAAGCACAACTTGGGTATCACTTGGGTAAAGCGCTATTTATTTTGCGCATGTCACTCTTGCAAATGAAATATCAAAGCGCCCACTCTTCAACCGCAAGGCCTGGCACGCGGTGAAATTCACGGGCGTTGTTGGTCACAATCACGCTGTCTTCTGCCATGGCGTGCGCTGCAATCAGCATGTCCATTGCGCCCACCGGTTGGCCGGCGCGCTCCAATGCAGCCCGCATCGCGGCGTAATGATGGGTGGCCTCCACCGGCCAGGGGCGCACGTCAAAGCCAGCCAGCCAGGCTTCCACTGCTGCGCTGAACCGGGGCGATGCAAGCTTCGTGGCACCAAAGCGCAACTCGGCCGCTACCACGGCTGACAGCCAGAGCTGATTTCGGTCCAGCCCGGCAAAGCGCTCGATCATGTTTGCCGGATGGCGGCGCAAGATGTAACTGCAAATATTGGTGTCCAGTGTTCGGCGCATGGTGGGTGGCTCAGCTCCAGTCCCGGTCTTGCGCAGGCGGGTCTTGCCGGTCTGCCAGAAAATCGGACGGCAAGGCCTGCGTGCTGGCATAGAAGTCTTGCAGCCACTGGCCCATGTCGGCGCCGGGCTCTGCTTGAGGTTGCAACCAAAGTGCATGGCCAATTTGCTCAATGCGCACTTCTTGCGCCTGCAAGCGCAGCTTGGCGGGCAGCCGGATAGCTTGGCTTCGGCCACTCATGAAGAGTTTGGCAGTAATAGTCATCTTGAATACTCCTTTGTAATACTACAGGTGCATATTACACTTTTTGCGCTGCAGCCCACAGCAGGCGCCCCGGGGAGGGAATTAAGCAGCTTTTAATCATTTATGAACCAAAAAGGCTTCTAGCCGTCGTATCCATTGCCTGAACAGCTATTAATTTAGACCCACAAAATAGTCTTTCGTAAACCCGTGCACCCGGTCGCTAGCCAAAGCATCAGCCACGGGCCACCAGCGCAGCTCGGCATGTTGGGCGTCGCAGCACGCCACTCGCAATAACGGCGGGAATTCTTCTAGTTAGTGGCGGGTATGGGTCATGCCGCCCGACCAAACATCGGCCATGAGGCTGAGGGTCGTTGCCGGGATACGTTCGTCATGCCGGGCATGTGCCAAGGTGTCAGACATCGCTTGCGCAATGCGTCGAATGACCTCCCCTGGCTCATTCACCCGGCACACAACCCGACCAAAACGCACAAGCTCATCTGTTGTGGGGTAGGTCCGGGTTTGACCCTTACCTGCAAAAAGCTTCAGTGCCATGGTTCGGTCTTCCAGCTCCTCGCCCCCCTGCAGCCGGGCATACCGATAAATTGAGGTGGTCACCACATCAAACATCGGTGCCAGCCGGATGTCATTCAGGCTTTTATACAAAACCCCGTAATTCTTTAGATGACCATCCCCATTGGAGACCATCACCGTGAACGCAACCTGCTCAAAAAAACGCTGCAAATCAGCTTCTGGCAAACGCAGCATTCGGAGCACCTCGGCGACCCGCTCGTAGCTGCCGTGGTACTTCCGGTCTGAGAGCGTGTCTCGCACACGCAGCCCCATGATCGAGGCAATATCTTCAAAACCAAGACGAGCCCCATCAATGTCAATGTCAAACCGATCAACCAGCAGCAACTGGCCGTCATGCGACAGCTCAAAGTTCGGCGTTGAAATACCGGCTGCCGTTGCGGCTTTCAGACAAAGAAACTCATTGGCCGCCAACCCCGGATAAGCGCTAGAACCAGCCTTCACAATCACCGTGGGTATGGGGATCGTTGCGCGATCGGGAATCATGATTTTGGGCTGCATTCCGGCCACCCCGGCGCCCGTACTGAGGTACGCACGAACCAGTTCGTCGAAAACGGCAGGGGTGAACGGCGTGGCCAGCAACTGCGCCCTGGACATCAGGGTGGGGCGCGCGGCGGGCTGGCCACCCGGAACCGAAAACCCAAGCCGCCCAATACCATTGGCGCCGGACAATGCCAACAAATGCATGACCGTCAAGGGCTGCTTGGGAAACATTTGCCGTAACCGCATGAACAGGTCTCCCTCCGGCAAGTTTTGATCCATCACCGCAAACAAGGCACTGTCTTCGTAAGTCAGCTTGGAAGGTGGCATCAAAAGCCCAACAGGCGTTTGTAACGGGCTGGCGTCGAGATACCGAAACTCGAATCTGCTTTGATGAAGCAACTGACCTGTACCGCTGTGGCCGATGATCAAGTCGAGCATTTTAATTTTTTCAGGAAGCATCGTCATCCTCGTCAAGATCGGCAAAACGCGCCTTCATCTCCTCCAAAGTTGGTAATCCTGCTCGCTCAATGCGCAATACAAGCCCCATTGCAGCCAGGATAGCCATGAGCGAGGAAACAGTCACATCCTCGCCACGCTCCAGGCGATTAAGAACGTCACGACTTCGCCCGGAGTGCCTGGCGATATCAGTAGTTTTGATGCCCAGCTCCCGCCGAGCGCTCTTGACCGCATGACCTAGGTCTTGAGGCAATCGAATAATGTCCTTCATGCTGGACATTATGACTTTTATTGCTATTTTTGTCTTTTAACCAGGACGAAATAGGCTCTAGCCGTCCTGTCCATCGGTAGGGCCCAGTTTATTTTGAGTGGCGTGCACAGCACGCAAATGCACCAATGGATTGCCGCGCCCTACTTCACCAACCCCATCAAATACCGCCTATACCCATTCTTGGCCAGCGGCGCCGCCAGCTGTAGCAGCTGCTCTGTGCTGATCCACCTTTGACCATACGCAATCTCCTCCGGGCAGCTCACCTGCAAACCCTGGCGTTTTTGGAGGGTGCTGATGAAGCTGGCGGCGTCCAGCAGGCTGTCATGCGTGCCGGTGTCTAGCCAGGCAAAGCCTCGGCCCATGATCTCTACGCTGAGTTAATTTGAATCTGACCCTAATTAACAGTCAACTCAAAGGCTTGAGCCCGAGTGATTGCGTCGTCAAACCGCCCGTTGTCTGGAGGGCTTGGTCATTAGTGAACAAAATGGCGTCGCGATTGATAGCGCTAGCCGCAATGATGGCGTCTGGCAGTTTGATCCGCTTTTGCTTGCGCAGTTTGATCGCTTCCAGGCAAACCGCTTGCGTCAATTCAATACGATCAAGCAGGGTCAATAGCTCTGTAATTTTTTCCTCATCTTGATCGGACAGACCAGAAAACGACAGCAGTTCAATTTCTGAAATGACTGAAAAGCTGTATTGCCCGGCGGGCAATGGGGCCGCCAATCTACCGCCAATCAAGTGAATGATGGCGTTGGTATCAAGCAGATAACGTTGCATCAGTTCCATTCTGCGCGAACCTGGTTTTGGTAAGCCACGCCATCAACCGCACTAAAAGCGCTGACACCGCCGGCAAGTTGCATCACGCGGCTGATATTGGTTTGCGTATGAGCATGCTGATCAATGGCTTTATCCAAAACAATGACCATTTCATGGTGCCCGGGCTGCACCGTCAAGGGCAACTGAATAGTGACTTGCCTATTGGGCAAGACATCGCAGGCAAGATTGAGAGTGAGCATGTTTAGCGTCCTGTTAGTTGGTACGGCGCATTTTGCCGCTTTAGGCGGTCATTTTCCAATGGATTGCTGCGCCACGCTCGCAATGACGAATCCCCCCGGCCCCCTCACCGCCAAAACCCCCGCGCCACCCACAACCCCACGCAGATGCCCACCGCATCCGCCAGCAAATCATCCAGCCCCGCCACCCGGCCCGGCAGCGTGGACTGGTGCAGCTCGTCGGCCACACCCACCGCCCCCGCCAGCAACGCCGCCACCGCCAAAGCCGCACCGGGGCGCAAAGCCCAGCGGGCGCCCGGGGAGGGAATTAAGCAGTTTTTTAATCATTTATGGTAACTACTCAGCTCACCCAGCAAAGCTGGGCTGGATAGTCTGGCGCTTAAACACGCTGACCAAGCAGTCAAACAGATTGATCTTTTGTTTGTTCATGGTGGCCAAGTAGGAGCGAATGGTA
>JAUXQA010000150.1 GCA_030683195.1 Rhodoferax sp.
GCGGAATCAGGCTCACGCGCTCCAGCGCGAGGCGATCAGTCCAGTCGTGCGCCAGGTCCCGCAGCACCTGCCAGGCCAGGGGAACTGCCTCTGGTTCCCACCAGTCGCAATGGGTGCGCAGGTGCACCACGCCAGCCTCACTGGCCCATTGCAGCGCACGACTGGCTCGGGCTCGGATGTCGGCCTCGGTCCAGTCTTTGCGGTCGGTCATCATGGCCTCAATGGCGCCCAGCAGACCCGGTTTGACGATGCCCATGCGGGGCAAGGTGAAGGCCTTGTCCAGATGGGTGTGGGCATCGACCAGACCGGGCAGCACCAAGGCGCCGGCCAGATCCCAGCAGGCCGTCATCGGCACAGCGGCTGCGGGCGTGTGCGGAGTGATGCGCTCAATGCAGCCCTGCACCAAATCAATATCGGCGAGTTCGGGTTGGTTGTTTCGGCTGGGCCAGCTCGCCGGCAGCAGCCAACGTGGGAGACGGGCACGAACAATGCGTTGGGGAGTCTGTGTCATGAGGGGTTGCAGTCCTTGGTTCTCAGGCAAAGCGCGCCATGGCCAGGCCAACACGGGTTTTGAACGCCTCCAGTCGAGGCGGCGTGGCCACATTCATGTGGTATTGCGCGTGGTAGTCCACCTTGGCCCGGCCCCCTGTGAGAAGACGCATATAGCGGGTGACCGACTTGCGCGGCGGGTCACCCATGAGGATGGCGGTCCAGCGCGGGCGACCATAGGTCACCACGGCTGAAATTCGCTTGATGTGGGTGAGCGACGGCTTGACGTTTTCGGGGTCGCTGATGTCAAACGCTACGCCGGGCATCAGTACCCGGTCAAAAAAGCCTTTGAGCATGGCAGGCATGCCAAAGCACCAGGTCGGAAAGCAGAACACCACGGCCTCGGCCTGCATCAACCGGTCCACATAGCCTTGCACGGGCAACTGATTGCTCGGAACCTCGTGGTAGCCCAGGCGCTCTTCGCGCGACAAAACCGGGTTGAAGCCCTCTGCGTACAGGTCACAGTCGTCTACCTCATGGCCGGCACTGCGCAGGTTGGTAACGACCTGGGTGTGTAGCGCCGCATTGAAGCTGGTTTCCACCGGGTGGCAATAGATGACGAGGACGCGCATCGGGTTTCCTTTCAAAGGTCGAGCGTGAGGGTGGGGCTGTGGCTGCGGGCGCAGCACACCGCCACATGGGTGAGTTGTTCTGTGGGGCTCAGGCAGCTGTCACGGTGGTCCGGCTCACCTGCCAGCCAGGGCGTGCTGCAGGTGCCGCACACGCCCTGCTCGCACAGGGTGTCGATGCGAATGCCGGCCATGTGCAAAACATCCACCATGCTGTCGCAGGCTTGCACCGCCAGGCGAAGCTGGCTGCGCGCCAGGATCAATTCAAACGCTGTTTCACTGGCGGGCAGTGGCGTCGCACTCTTGGCTGGGGAGTCGTTGGTTTGCATATCTGACCGATTGGATTG
Source organism: Rhodoferax sp. (assembly GCA_030683195.1). Lineage (GTDB taxonomy): Bacteria > Pseudomonadota > Gammaproteobacteria > Burkholderiales > Burkholderiaceae_C > Rhodoferax. The sequence continues at coordinate 1,466 of JAUXQA010000150.1, forward strand.
ATTCATCGGTCAAGATAATGCAAGGGGCGTGCCAGGACGCTTTCGACACTGAAAGGCAGTCAATCGCCGGCCCCGGACGGGCTCTGGCGGCGTAAATCCTCTAGTTTGGTGCGAGGCCGCAGCCCAGCAGCACAAAAGTGGTGAGCTGGTGCACGATAGGCTCACGGTCAATGGCCTGTTCGGGGGCCAGATTCAGCATGACGTTTACTTGCACCGCGTAGTCAGCATAGTGCTGGGTCATGCCCCAGATTTGCATGAGCAGAAGCTTTGCATCCACCGGGCGCATGCGGCCCTCGCTGATCCAGCGGTTGATCAGTTGGACCTTCTCGTTGGTGGACTTCACGGCGATCGGCCAATACTTGGTCAGGTTGCGTCCACCGCCAAGGACCTCGGTGGTGAAGATGCGGGACAGACCGGGATTGTCCAGCGCGTAGTTAAGTTTCTTGCGCACATAGCTGCTGAGTACCACTGCAGGGTCATCGCTGCCGTTGTCAAAACTGAACGCGTCCGACCAGCCGTTCAGCACGGAATACAGCAGTTCTTCGTACAACTCCTCTTTGCTGCTGATGTAGTAATGCAGTTGCGGCTTGGTCAGGCCCGCACGTTCTGCAATGGCTTTGGTGGACGCGCCCTTGAACCCATGCCGGCTGAATTCTTCGATGGCGGCCTCGCGAATGGCGCTCTGGATGCGCTCACGCCCTTGTCGGGTGCGACTGTGCACGGCACCGGAGTCGGCTTCAGTTTCGGATTCATTCATGGTGTCGGATCAGCGGGGTCGGTGGTGTGGTGGGTGCTGATTTTGCCGTGTTTCACGTCTTCCAGAATCCAATGTGAGGTGCACCGGCCTCTTGAAGTAGCGCGGGTCCGACGCAATCAATGGGATGAGGTGATGCGGCAAAAACGTCCCGGCACGACAATTCGGCATCCCGCTGTTCGGACCGCTCTCCGCGAAATACGCGCAGGCTCACCGCATCAATGCCAAACACCACTCGGCCAATGCCGGACCAGAAGATGGCGCCAGCGCACATCACACAGGGCTCCCCCGATGAATACAGGGTGGCGTGCGCCAAAACATCGCGGCTGACACGCGGGCCCAGTTGACGCACGGCATTGGTTTCGGCATGGCCCGTGCAGTCGCCGGTCTCCGTGGTATTGCAATAGGCCTCTGCCAGCAATCCCCCGTCTTGGCCGACAACTACAGCGCCAAAAGGGCGATTGCCTCTGGCTCGTGCCGTGCAAGACCACATGATGGCCTGGCGCAGATAGAGGCTGTCTGTGGCGTTAAGTTCGGCCGGTTCGTCGGGTGTGGCGCGCGGGGGCAGTTGGGTCAATCGCATGGGGTCTCTCCTGGGTCTGGTCTGGTTGCTGCTCTTTTCGCTATGCATTTGGCGTGCCAGGCACCGTTCTTGCGTGCTACCTGCCTGAGAGTAGAAGCGTTCACCGCCTGCCCCAGTGCCACCAGCACTGACGGACCGCGGCCGGAAATTGCTCTTGAAAACAACCCTTTTCAGGAGAATTTAATGACCACTACGCCACAAGTATTGGACGAATTGCAGACTGAGGCCCGCATGGGCGCCATGGGCCGGGAGACCGCCACGCGCGAGATCCGGCAAATTGATCTCTCGGACTTCGAGCACCGAAAGACCGAGATTGCTGATCAGCTCTGGGATGCCGCCGTGGATGTCGGGTTCTTTCAGATCATTCATCACAGCATTGACCTGGTGGAGGTGCACAAGGCCTTTGCCATGACGGAACGCTTTTTTGCGTTACCCGATTCGGTGAAAAATCAATACCCGCTGCAAAAGGCTTTGAATGTGGGTTGGGAGAGTCGTGCGCAGGTGCGTCCCTCTACCGGCACAGCTGACCAAAAGGAGTCGTACCAGATCACGCGCCCTCACATGGACGCCCTGTGGCCTACCGAGGCAGAGGTGGCCGGCTTTCAGCCAACCATGCTGGCGTTTGAGGTGCAGTGCTGGCAGGTGGCCATGAAGGTGCTTTCGTGCTTCGCGTACAAATTGGGTTTCGAGACTGATTTTTTCACCCGGGCGCACGACCCGGCTTGCCCCAGTTACCAGAGCACCTTGCGGCTGCTGCACTACTTTGCAACCCCCGCTGAGCAGCAAGCCAGCCTGGGACTTTGGCGCGCAGGTGCCCACACCGACTTTGATTGTCTGACGCTGTTGTTTCAGCGCCAGGGTCAGGGGGGCCTGCAGGTTTGCCCCGGCAAGGAGATCGACAGTCAGGCATGGACGTCCGTGGTACCCGATGAGGAGGCCATTACCTGCAATATCGGTGACATGCTGATGCGCTGGAGCGACGACCAATTACCATCCAATTTTCATCGCGTGAAAAACCCGGTGCGTGGCGAGTACATGGGTTCGCGCTACAGCATGGCGTTTTTTGCGCAGGCGAACCGCGACGCCGTGATTGAAGGACCAGGAAAAAAGCACCCCGCGATTGCCGCGGGCGACTTTCTGAATCAGCGCATAGCTGCCAATTACAAGGCCTATTGAACCGGCTCTTTCGCCTGCAACGGCGCGGACGATTTCGCACCAACTTAAACCCGAAGGATATTTGTGAAGAATCAAAACTTTAAGCGCGCATCGGTCATTGCGGCCATGACTTTTTGCGCTGGCTTGGCGCAGGCGGCCGACTGGAGTGACACCTCCATGGGCTACCGTTACGGCACTGACTTTGCTGAGCCTTTCAATGCCAATCCGATCAGCAAAAACATTCTGAATTTCAACCACGTCAGTGGCTACAAATACGGCTCCAATTTTTTCAATGCCGACCTGTTGTTATCGGATGACAAAGACCCGTCAAGCCGGGGGGCAACGAGTGGCGCCCATGAGGTGTATGTGGTGTATCGCCACACCTTGGACCTGGAGAAGGTGACTGGCAAGTCGTTCAAGTTTGGTCCCGTGCGTGGTATGGGCGTGGTGGCCGGATTCGACTTCAACACCAAGACCGACGCAGGCTACAACTCCAAAAAACGCATGGTGGTGGCTGGTCCGACGTTGATGATGGATGTGCCCGGATTTCTGAATGTCGGCCTTTTGGCGTTGTGGGAGAGCAATGCGCCTTACAGCACCTTCAGTGGTGTCTCGACACCACGCTATTCTTACGATGTGCACCCCATGGT
>JAUXQA010000374.1 GCA_030683195.1 Rhodoferax sp.
ATTTGGCGATGCGCTCGGTAGTGGATGGCATAGATTTCAGCCAGGGCACGCTGCGCGCCAGTCTGCAAGGGCAGCAACTCACCATCGATCAATTCACCCTGCAAGGCGCGGGTGGCGCCAGCGGCGGCCTGCTGTCGGCCACCGGCTCGGTGGAGTGGCTGACCCCAGCTGGCCCTACCGCCACGGCCGCCTCGCGCGTGCGCATGGACATTGAGGCCACCGCCAAAGCCCTGCGTTTGAGCGCGCGGGCCGACCGCCGGTTGGTGGTGAGCGGCACACTGTCAGCCAAGCTCAATGACGCCAAGCTCGCCATTGGCGGCACACTCAAGGCCGACTCAGCCCTGTTCATCTTGCCGGAGGACACCGCGCCGCGCCTGGGTGACGACGTGCTGGTCCGCGTGCCAGACAAAGGCCAGAGCAGCCCGGCCACCGCTACCAAGGCAAGCGCGGCGCCCCCCAAAGACGCCCAAATAGCGCCCGATGTGGCCATCACACTGGATCTGGGTCCGGATTTTCTGGTGCGCGGACGCGGCCTGTCCACGCGCCTGGCCGGCAACCTGACCCTGCGCAGCGCCGGCGCCAACCCCGTGCCCAGCCTCACCGGCAGCCTGCGCACGGTGCGCGGCACCTACAAAGCTTACGGACAGCAACTCGACATCGACCGGGGCGTGCTGCGCTTTTATGGCCCCATCGACAACCCTGCGCTGGAGATTCTGGCGATTCGGCCCAACTTGCAGCAGCGTGTGGGGGTGCAGATCAGCGGCACGGCCTTATCGCCCGTGGTGCGCCTGTATGCCGACCCCGACCTGCCCGACGCGGAAAAGCTGGCGTGGCTGGTAGTGGGACGGTCGGGCGCCAGTGGTGGGGCCGAGTCTGCCCTGCTGCAACAGGCCGCCATGGCTCTGCTGGGCGGCAGTGGCGGCGGGCTCACCGGCAATTTGGCTAGCGCCATCGGCCTGGACGAAATCTCATTCAGCGGCGGACTCACCGGCACCACGGGCGCCAGCGTGACCCTGGGCAAACGCGTGTCACGCGATTTCTACATGGCCTATGAGCGCAGCCTGGCCGGCACGCTGGGCACGCTGTATATTTTTTACGACCTCTCACGCCGCCTGACGCTGCGGGCTCAGACCGGGGAGCAAAGCGCCGTGGACCTTATTTTTACGATCCGCTACGACTAACTTCCCGGTGGCAGCCCCGTACAATGCGTAGCGTTGCCGTCGTAGTTCAATGGATAGAACGGGGACCTCCTAAGTCTCAGATACAGGTTCGATTCCTGTCGAGGGCACCAGCTGTTTCACTCAACAGCATTGATAAAAAAACACCCGCCTGTTTAAAACCACGGCGGGTGTTTTGCTTTTGTGGCGGTCACAGACTGTCTGGCCCGTGCGCTGGCGCACAGACCACCACGCTACTGAGCCCTATTCTTCGCTTGTACTTGGTTGTTCAAAACAAACATGTGACGCCTATTTTTTTACATTCCCAAAAAGTCCGCCATGAACATTACCCTAAACCTCATCCCTATCGTCTCGCTGATCGCGGGCATCCTGATTTTCATCATGCCGCGACTGCTGTCGACCATCGTGGCCATTTATCTGATCATGGTCGGGCTGGTGGGGCTGTTTGGCGGCGGAAACTTCTTGCGTTGATTGGAGCCCAAGCCGGCTCGTGCAAGACCTGTTCAGGCTGATTCCAGAAAAATCCAGGTCAATTAAAGAGGAATTTGCCTCTGGCCGACGTTTTATATAGACACATACAGTCCAAAACAATAGCAATTTCCGGGGGAACGAGTCATGACCTGGACCCCCGCTGAAACCTCCCAACGGGAATCAC
>JAUXQA010000167.1 GCA_030683195.1 Rhodoferax sp.
GAGTCAATGCCGCCCGACAAAAAGGCCCCCAGCGGCACGTCGGCCACCATTTGCTGACGCACCGCGTCTTTTAATAGCACCTCCAGCGCGTCGACCGCTTGGGCGGGCGTGCCGGCAAATGGCTGCGCTGCGCCGTGCTCAGCCACAGTCACGCCAGACCAATATGCTACTGGCAGCGGATCAGGCACCTGGCGCGACACCGTCAGCAAACTGCCCGGCGGCAACTTGCTTATGCCTTGGTAGATGCTGTGCGGGCTGGGCACGGCCATGTGCCGCATATAAAGACACAGCGCATCGCGGTCAATGCTTGCTGCAAACGCCGGGTGCACCTGCAAGGCCTTGAGCTCGGAGCCAAACAAGAAGACCGCGTTGTTTCCCCTGCCCTGCCAACCGTAATACAGCGGCTTTTCGCCCAACCGGTCACGCCCGAGGGTGAGCGTGCGCTCATGGCGGTCCCAAACGGCGAAGGCAAACATGCCCACGGCGCGCTTAATGGTGCCTTGAATGCCCCAAGCCTCAAAGCCAGCCAGCAGGGTTTCGGTGTCAGAGTGGCCACGCCAATTGGCGCCCGTCTTTGCGAGCGCAGCGCGGCAATCCAGATGGTTGTAAATCTCGCCGTTGAAGGCAATCACGTAGCGGCCTGAGGGGGAATGCATCGGCTGCGCCCCTGCTGGTGACAGGTCCACGATAGCAAGACGGCGGTGCCCCAAGGCAATGCCGGCATCAGCGTCCAGCCAATGGCCATCGGAGTCCGGGCCACGGTGAACGAGGGTGGCTGTCATGCGGGTGAGTCTTGGCAGGGCTTCGTCGCCTGGCCATTGATACCCCAAATACCCCGTCAAGCCACACATGTGCTAACTCCTGGGGTTCTGAGCAGCATCGAGCGCTTGCTGCACATCGCAGTCCGGCTGAGACAGTAGTGCCTTGTATAGACCGGCGTATTGGTTAACGCAAGCTGCTAGCGAGAAATTTTCCGCCACCCGCTGCTGCCCAGACTGCGCCATGCGCTCTCTCGCGGCCGGCTCATTCGCTAACCTCAGCAGGGCTTGGCCCAACGCAGAAGGATCGCGAGCCGGCACCACCAGGCCACTGACGCCATCCACCACCGCCTCGGCGTTGCCACCGACGTCGGTCACCACCATGGCAACCCCGGCCGCCATGCCTTCCAGCACACTATTTGAAAAACCTTCCTGGTGAGAACTCAACACGCCGATATCAGCGGCAGAGCAAATGGCAATCGCGTCGCTGCGCTCACCCAGCCAGAGAATGTGATCAGCAACACCCAGGCGGTGGGCCAAGGCCTTCAGTTCGGGCGCAATGCCTGAATCCCGGCCGACCAGCGCCATCACCCAATCGCGAGGCAATGCCATATGGATTTCGCTCAGTGCATGAATCAAATCGATATGACCTTTATAGGGAATCAAATTGGCAACGCACACCATCATCAATGCGTCTTGACCGATACCCAGTTGGGACCTCACCAAAAAACGGGACGGCAATTTGTCAAAAACATCCAATTCAATACCGTTGTAAAGCAAACCCAGACGATTGGCTTTGACACCTTCTCCGCCCAGCTCGCGTACCACAGCCTTTGAATTCCCAAGAATCGCATTCATACCCGAATGCAGCATTCGCTCAACTCTGGCCAATAACGGGTATTTGAGTTGATATAGATTCAAACTGCGACGGCTCATTACTTTAATTCTCGGGCCCATCATCAAACTACAAACCCCACCGAACAAATAACTTTCAGGAAGAAAAAAATGCACGATGGACGGACGGCATCGCATCATCAATATACAAAATGCCATGAATGAAAAAGAAGTCAACAGCAGTCGCCTGAACAACCCGGGCATACGCCTGAAATAGGCCGAAAACCAAGGCTCAACAACACGGACACCTTCACTATCAAGAACGTCAGCTAATTTCCCCTTGTGGGTGAGCGTGTAGACAATCGGACTAAAACCCACCTGTCTCAATTTCGGTAGCACCTGCGCGAGATGCCTCTCGGCACCGCCCACATCAAGGTTTCCAATCACGAACAATACTGTTAGCACTTCAGCTTCTGCTCTGATCAATTGATTTTTTCAACACAAATTCGTTGCAACCGAGGCCACCGCCACAAGTCCTCATGCGGTGTAAATCAAAACCTCGGCTGTGATAAAAATCGAATATTTCCTCAGGCTTTGCAACCTCAAACGGATAGCCTCCGACCCAGTCCACAACATCGCGCCAGGCAGACATGCCGCGCACACCATGCGTCGCATAGTTGCGCCAGGTGTGAAAAGGCTTGCCACGAACCAAGTCGTAAATGGTTCGCGGACCCCAAAGACGAACCATTGAGGGCCCCAGCACCAGCCAACGCAGGCCATGGGGAAGGCGGTTGTAGGTTTTTTTAACCCACGTCCAGACAGGTGTCATCACGGGTTGATAGTTGTAAATAGCGACGAATAGAGTACCCCCGTGACGCACCAGTGGCTCCACGTTACCGAGTGCATCCCACATGGCACCCGTGTGATGCAAAACACCCCACGAATAAACAATGTCCCACTGACCCAACGTCTTTAAATAGTCCCCATCAAGTGCCGAACCCTGCTCAACGGCCCAAGCAGGGTCGTTCGGAAAATAGCGGCGCTTGAGTTCCATGGTGCAGGCGACCGACCGCGGATCGTAGTCAAACGAATGGACGGTGGCCCCCAGTCGCCGTGCCACCAGGCTAAACAAGCCCGACCCACTGCCAATGTCCAGAAAACGCTTTCCCGCCAAATTGTCAACACCGAGCATGGTGCGCAGGGACTGCTCTGCCAGCGCGATGCGCTCGTCAGTCAGCACTTCCAGGAACTGGGCCCAGTTGGCACCGAATTCGAAGCGGTCGCCGTTGGCGACCTCTGTTGCGTGCGTGGTCATCTTGCCACCTTCTCAAATAAATCTTCCCACATACCCGTCACTCTCCTAATAGAAAACCGATCGCGCGCCTCAGTGGCGTTTCCGGAAAGACGCGCGCGCAAGCCCGCATCTCCCATCAACCGGTCCAGCGCCAGAGCCAAGCCGTTAACATCCCCGGGGGCAACAAGCAAGCCATCCTTTTCATGGCGAACAATATCGCGTGGACCGGTGTCACAGTCGAAACTGATGACCGGCAGACCGTAAGCCAGCGCTTCGGCCAGGGTGTTGCCGAATCCCTCGAAACGTGAGCTCATGACATAGAGATCAGCTCGCTCATACCACGCCCCTACGTTATTCACCGAACCCGGTAAAAACACACGGTCGCCGAGCCCCATCGTTTTCACTGTATCTTCGATCATCGAGCGCAGAGGCCCTTCACCCAAAATGACAAGATCCCAATCCGGATGCTTGCTCGCCAGGGGTGCAAATGCATCCAGCAGCCAGTCAAATCCCTTTTGGGCCACCAAACGGCCCACACCCAAAAGTATTTTTCGTCCCTTCGCACAGACGGATTCCGTCAATACCTTAGGGTCTTGCTCTGGCAATGGCCACGGCGCCGCGTTGGGAATCACTACGACCCGCTTCGCGGTGGTGTGAGCCAGAAGCCATTCCGAACTCTCAATCGTCAGCGCAGCAACGGCATGAAGGCGACCGTAACCGTAGCGTCGCAATACGTCCCAAAGGACACCCAACGGAAACTGAGGGGGGTGAACATGCTCTGAGCCCACAGCCACAACAGGAAGACCCCAAGCGGCCAGCGCCAAGCGCACATTGGCACCAGTCATCACCGCCAAGGCAATGTTCGGAGAAATCTCTTTCAGCAGGCGACGCATCGCCATCACGCGACGCAAATTTTGAACAAGGCCCGCCAGAATATGGCGACTTTCGCTTGTGAGGTTCAGACACAAACGTTTGACTGCCGGATGCAAGGCATAAAAATCAAGATCGATGGGAGCCAAAGTCACCACCGTAATGTCCCAACCTTGGTCAGCCCAGTAGTTGGCCAAGTTGGCGGTGACGCGCTCAGCCCCGCCGCCGCCCATGGATTGAATAAAAAAAACTAACCGCCTCGGCGAAGAAACTCGCTTCATATGGGATAAGCCACAACGTTCTGAAAATCACCCAGGGCACTCAAGGTGAGCGGTACCGTCTTGCTGTTATCCATGATTTTTTCAACTCGATAGCCTTGGCTGGTGAGCCAATCAACCAGCGCTTCAGGTTCATAGCCTGCGCCCAGGCACGTCTCCCGCCCGATTTCCAGAATCAGGATGGGGCGACAACTGGCCAAGGTCTCGACAGCACCGCGCAGTGCCATCCATTCCGCACCCTCGATATCCAGCTTGATGACATCAACACGAGAGATACCCAAGTCCTTCAGCACGTCATCCAGCCTACTGACCACCACTATTTCGACTGGATTGCTGCGGCTTCCAGACACAAAAAGCGTGGGCAGACCCTCATTCCTTGTGCCGTCCGCCGCGTTACCCGGTTGGTCATAGATGGGGAGGCACCCCTCCTGCTCACCCAAGGCTGAAGCGACGACCTGAACATTCTCAAACTGATTGAGGTGAATATTCGCCTGCAATCGCTCACGGTATTCAGACACGGGCTCAAAAGCAATGACTTTGCCTTGCGTCACTACCCGGGCCGCCGTGATGGAGAACTCTCCTTGGTTGGCCCCCACATCAATGAACACGCCGTCCTTTGGCAAAAAACGCTCCACCAGAGTCAATTGATCGCCCGAGTAGCTCCCCTTGAAAAAAATCTGCCCACCCATGTGCTCTTGCAAGAAACACCTGAACGACGCGTTGCCACGAAAATTCTTGATCACATAGGGCGTCGAACGCGCACGCCGTGCTGCCCATAGACGAACGAATTCACAGAGACGACCAAACCCCATCCCCTTGATCCGATAAAGCGGCTGGGTCAAAATGCGCAACAAGTGAAAAAATTGTGTCATGTCTGTTTGACCCGGGCGCCAAGCCCCAATATCAATAACGTGAAGAGGTACATCAAGGAAGTAGAAAGTGCAATGCCGTTGATCCCCAGAAGCGGCGTCAGAATCGCCAAGCCGAGCAATTTGACCACCAAGTTGGCGCTGGCCACCGCTGCAATCAAGCGATGCCGCCCCTGACTTGCCAACAACGACACCAGCACAATGCCTGCAAAATAGAAAGGCAGTTGGGTTAAACCATAGCGCAGGACTTCCACGACTCGCGCCGAGTCTTGTGCCGTGAACGCACCCCGCTCAAACAACAGCCTGACGCCCAGAGGTGCAAGCAACCAACTGACCAGCATGGCAAACACGCCCAAACCAAATAAGAGGACAACCCAACGCATGGCAATCTGATAAACAGCAGTGTCGCCCTGTGCCTGCGCGCGGGAGAACACCGGCAGCGTTGCGCGGGAAACGGCCATCGCTCCCATACCCAGAAGCAAGGCCAAAACCCGGTTGGCGTAACTCAAGGTGGCAATAGCGCCAGCGCCTTGATGTGCAGCAAAAAACTGATCCAGAATGCCCGTGAGGCTCATGAGCGCCTGGCCAGCGAGCATGATGGTGAACCCTTGCCAGAACGGCGTCCACTGGGGCGATGTCTGGGTGTATTGGGGTGCTTGAATGCGTTCCTGGCGCCACAGGGGTAGTACCAGACTCGCAAGGTGGGCGGCATATCCGGCCAAGGTCCCCCAAACCAGAGGCTCAGTCCCGCTGCCAGGAAAAGCGAACAGCGCGGCCAGAATCACCAGAGCGGGCACGCTTTCCAGCAAGGTATTGGTGTGACGCGCTGCTGCAAGCATCCAGGCAGAAAAGAGGCTGATCAGCACTCCCAAACCAGCCATCAGTGCCAAAGGAGGTGCCATGACCGACGCCAGCACCCGAGTTTCAGGCGTCAACCCCGTCCAGGATGAATTGAACAATGCAGTTAACCCGAACCAACTTATCAGGCCCAAAGCCACGCCAAGCATCAGTGTCAACCCCAAAAGCTCGGACCGAAAGCCGGAAAGATCAGCTTGGGCCCCTTGCTGAATGCGCGCCGCAAGCGGGACCAGCACCACAGTGAGCACACTGAACCACACGCTGACGGGCCAATTGATCAGATTGAAAACGAATAGATAGGCATCGACCTCCTCACCCAGGCCATAGCGATACGCAATTGCCATCTCCTTGGCCGCGCCAGCCAGCTTTCCCAGGAAGGCAAACAAGGCGATCCACGCCATGCTCGTCGCTATGGAGTGATGATCGGGATGGGCGTTGCGAAGGCGCGCGCGCGCGGCCCTGAAAAAGTTCATTGTGATGTCAAATGCAAACTTCTTGAAACCCCACACCCACCGTCCAACTCATGTCGACTCAACAACGTACCACTCCATCGCAACCTCCAAACCCGCCCCAATCCGCTGGGTAGGCATGTAGCCCAACAGCGCCTGGGCCCTACCAATATCCGCCAGCGAATGCCGCACATCCCCCGCGCGGAAGTTGCGATAGGTGGGAACTGCGTCCTGCAGATGCGGAAAACGGGGCAACAAATGGTGCTTGAGTTGAGCAAAAAGCTCATTGAGCGTGGTGCGATCCCCCACTGCCACGTTGTAGACCTGATTCACCGGGCTCATGGATTGCTGGGCATCAATCGCAAAAGCTGGGACGGTGGCCGCCAACAAGTTGGCCTGCACGGCATTGGCCACAAAGCAGAAATCGCGGCTGGTCTCTCCGTCACCATTAATGAACACGGGCTCGCCCTTGATCAGACTGGCAATCCACTTCGGGATGACCGCTGCGTAGGCGCCATCCGGGTCTTGGCGGGGGCCAAACACATTGAAGTAGCGCAAGCCGATGCTCTCCAGCCCGTAGGTGCGGGCAAACACGTCCGCATACAGCTCGTTGACATATTTGGTCACGGCATACGGGGACAAGGGTTTGCCAATGGTGTCTTCGACCTTGGGCAAGCTCGGATGATCACCGTAAGTGGAACTGCTGGCGGCGTACACAAAGCGCTTGACCCGGGCGTCCCGTGCGGCCACCAGTATGTTCAAAAAGCCGCTCACATTGGCCGCATTGGTGGCGATGGGATCGGCCACGCTGCGGGGCACGCTGCCCAAGGCGGCCTGATGCAACACAAAGTCCACGGGGAATGAGTGGCCGCGCTCCGCTGCCACCGATGCCTCGCCTGTTGGAGATGAAGCCACGTCAAAGCGCATGGCCTTCTGACAGTCGGCCAGGTTACAGATATCCCCGCGAATGAACTGAAAGTTGACCCATTGCTCCGGCGTCACCAGGGCTTGGACTTCTTGGAGGTTGCGCTCCTTGCCGGTGGCCAGGTTGTCAAGTCCGACGACGCGCTGGTTGAGCTTGAGCAGGGTCTCTAGCAAGTTGCTACCGATAAAACCGGCAACCCCAGTGACCAGCCAGGTGGCTGGCTCGGCGCGCAGCCGCAACTGGAGCTGCTCATAGGCCGTGGCGGGCGAGGTCATGGTGGTTTCGGTCGTCATAGGGGTATTCTCAATTTGGCAGCACTTACAAGCGACCATCTGCTGCGCCCAGAGGCAGGATGCTTTTGACATCAAACACCACTGCACCAGGCTGACCCAAGGCCTTGATGCCCTGCTCACCCAGCGCCACAAACTGATGGTGCCCCACAGCCAGAATCACAGCCGCATAGATGCCGGCTTCCGGCAAGGCACTCAGACAGGTCAGGCCGTACTCGTGCGCAGCCTCGTCCACATCAATCCAGGGGTCGTAAACGTCGACCTGGGTGTTGTAAGCGCGCAGCGCCATGACGATGTCCATCACCTTGGTGTTGCGCAGATCCGGACAATTTTCCTTGAAGGTCAGGCCCAGCACCAGGATGCGACCGCCCAGCACGGGCAGGTTTTTGCGCAGCATGAGTTTCACGGTCTCATCGGCCACATAGCTGGCCATGCTGTCGTTGATGCGCCGCCCGGCCAGGATGACTTCGGGGTGGTAGCCTACCTCCTGGGCCTTGTGGGTCAGGTAATACGGGTCCACACCAATGCAATGCCCCCCCACCAGACCCGGCCTGAAGGGCAAAAAGTTCCACTTGGTGCCCGCCGCCTGCAACACCTCCAGGGTGTCGATACCCAACTTTCTGAAAATCAGGCTCAGCTCGTTCATGAGCGCAATGTTGAGGTCGCGCTGGGTGTTCTCAATCACTTTGGCCGCCTCGGCCACCTTGATGCTGCTGGCCTTGTGGGTGCCCGCAACGATGATTTGCCGGTAAAGCTGGTCAACCGCCTCGGCCACCTCGGGTGTGCTGCCGCTGGTGACCTTTTTGATGCTGGGCAGGCGGTGCTGCTTGTCTCCGGGGTTCACACGCTCCGGGCTGTAACCGCAGAAGAAATCAGCATTGAATGCGAGACCACTGAACTTCTCCAGCACTGGCACACACACCTCTTCGGTGGCGCCGGGGTACACGGTGGACTCATAAATCACCACGTCGCCCGGCTTCAGGGCTTTGCCCACAGTCTCACTGGCTTTGATCAGCGGCGTCATGTCCGGCCGGTTGGCGTGGTCCACCGGCGTTGGCACCGTGACGATGAACACCTGGCAAGACATCAGCCCGTGCGGGCCGGACGTGAACTGCAACTGGCTGGCCGCCTGCAACTCGGCCGGGCTCACCTCCAGCGTGTGGTCTTGTCCGCTTTGCAGTTCTGCAATGCGGGCCGCCTTGACGTCAAAACCCAATACGGCGCGGCTTTTACCAAACTCGACCGCCAGCGGCAGGCCCACATAGCCCAGGCCAATGACGGCGATTTTGGCGTGATTCAGGTTCATGACTCAGGTTAATTCAGGGCCGTTCAGGCAGCGGACTGGCTCGGGCTTGTGGTGGGGCTTGGCCCAAAAACTTGTGCCTCCGCCAGCAAGACGCCCGCCTGATCCTTCTGCGACAACAGCGCGGCCATGCCGTTCAAGGGCCATTCAATCCCCAGCGCCGGGTCGTTCCAGGCAATGCAGCGCTCAAAGGCGGGGGCGTAATAGTCGGTGGTCTTGTACAAGAAATCAGCCGTCTCGCTCAGGGTCAAAAACCCGTGGCCAAATCCTGCCGGTACCCAAAGTTGTCGTTGGTTTTCCTCCGACAGCTCTACGCCCACCCATTGGCCAAAGGTCGGTGATGCTTGGCGCAAATCAACCGCCACGTCAAACACGGCACCCCGCACCACCCGCACCAACTTACCTTGGGGCTGCTCAATCTGATAGTGCAAGCCGCGCAA
>JAUXQA010000168.1 GCA_030683195.1 Rhodoferax sp.
AGTCGCTGCTAACGCGCTGGCAAGCCAGCGAAATTGCGCTGGACCAACGCCTGCAGTCGCAGGCCACCGACGACCCGCGCGCCGACCTCGAACAGCTGCTTGAAGCAGCCTTGGCCCACGCGGGTCCCGATCTGGAAAACATCAGGTTCGAGTTGGCGTTGCGTGGCCTGGGCCGGCGTGACACGTCAGTGGCCAGCATGCTGGTGGAAGTGGACGACGCGCGCATGAGTTTGTTTGAGCAAAAGTTCTTGCGGCTGACGGGCGATTCCAAAACCGCCACCGAGCTGGCGGTGCTGTTCTACTTAGCCATTGTGGGCAGCCATCAAGCCCTGAGCCGCCCCACCAGTCCGCCGCAAGCCAAAACGTTTCTTCAAGGCATCATTGCCAACTACCTGATTCACAACCAGGCGCCTGCGGCTCCTTGAAAGCATCGCCTTCAAGGGTCTTGGCAGAGAGTCAGGCGGATGGGACCTGGTGCAGCGGGTGCGCGAAGTGGTAGCCGCCACCCGCAGAAAAACCACTGGCCCAGCCGCACGACATGGGCCAAACCAAACCCGTCTTTTATTTTCTGGCCGGACCCAACGGTGTAGGCAAGTCCACGCTGCACAAAGCCTTGGTGATGGCCAGATCCATTGCTGCCAAGACTCAAACTGAGCACCAGCGTCATTTTTTTTGTTTGCGGAAAAGACCCTTTGGAGGCATTCACGACCGTCTGCGTTCCGGTTGTCCAGCTCAACTCCAGTCAGAAGTCGTTCGTGGCATTCTGCTACGTGCCCAAAGCCGTCATCCATCAAAAGACAGAGCTGACATTCAATTTTCAATCGCTCATGAGAAAGCGGTCATTCGGGTGCAAGGCAGGAATTTCCAGTTTGGCCGTCTCTTGAGCAGCGTAACCGGGCATTGGTATTTTGGCCTCGACTGACTCTTGAAGGCCATTACCTGTCATCCAAGTGTGCGATCTGCCTGCTCTAAAGCCGACATCCAATTTCCCAAAATCTTCAACCCAACGCGCGCTCAAAAGCCATTTTTCCGCGCTTTTTTACCGCCATTAACATTGGGAAAGAACACATCGCACTAGAAGGGTATCCGTCTTGAAAAAACCGTTGTTTCACTATCAAAAATTCGTTGCTCTAATTTGGCTTTGCATTGCGGGTGCGGTCAATGCCCAAGAGAGCGGTTGCGATCCGGGTGTTTATATCGGCAAGGTCGGTAACGTACCCGTTACCATGGCCTTAGACTCCACACCCGAAAAATCATCAGAAGAGCGCCGCGTTGGGAGCATGTACTACCGCGTGAGCATGGTTGACATGGTGCTCAAGCAAGAGTCAATGGAAACGATTTGGACAGAGTTTGATGGCGACAACAAGCCTTCGGGGCGTATCTCGCTGACATGCCATGACAAGCAACTCATTGGCGAATGGCATTCTCTAGATGGCAAAAAGCGCTTTCCCGTGGTCGCAAGTCGCAGCCCAGATGATGGCTACAACGCTCGACGCTTTTCCGCGCTAAAGCCAATCAAAACTCCGAAAGAGCCGCAGAGCAGGAGTGAAGCTTTCCCTGTCGCAGGTCCGAAGATACAGGGCAGCGAGGAACCAGTGATTCGTGGTATTAAATTTTTCGGCACCGAGCCCGGTGTGGCAAAAGTGAACCGCTTCCTTTGGGCGGACTTGTTGGCCAACACGGAATCCCTTTTGAGCTGTTCACTCGAATTTCGTCAACGATTTGGCGAGAATCCAGGCGATCTTGGTTTCGAGCAGCGCCTGTCGCATACCGTAGGACCATATGTTGTTGTTCGTTCTGCCATCGGATTTGAATGTGGTCATGGCCTGCGGTTTGGCGTAGAGATGGCAACCTATCGACTAACCGATGGCCGAAAAATAGATTCCAGTCAATGGTTTAAGCCAGAACTAAGCACACTTTGGGGACAGGAATGGCGAGCAACAACTTTGGCAAAGTCGGTCTTAAAAGCGGGTCGTATCCAAATGCACAAAGACGACGCAGATTGCTTTGAAGCTGCCGAATATAGGCTATCTGATGTTTATCCCAGTCCAGAGGGCTTTGTATTCAGAGGCAGCTTGCCAACACCTTTTCAACGTTGCCAGGGCACTGTGGATGTTACTTTGCCCTATGCCCGCCTTGCCCCCTTCTTGTCGGCAGAAGGCAAACGCGCGGTACAAACCATCGAGAAAATGCCCAAGCAGTGAATGCATCCACCGCAACCTGACTATTCGGTCAATTTACGCTTGAACATTCCTACCTGGGGCCGTGCCGCTTCTAGCCTGAAAGATCATATTAATCAATAATTCTGACGTCACGCAAGACGCGCCGTTATGGGTGATGTTTTGGAGGTCGCGGGTTGGGCAGGGCAATCAGGTTTAGATGCCCCCAAGGGGTGTTTGAGGAAGTGGCGCTCTACTGCTGGACTACCGGGAAGCGGGCATTGGTGGCGGTCGGCTTCCGCTGCGGACTTGACTTACGAAATTACGGCCTGACCGGCTCCTATGGGTCTTGACCCGTCCTTCAATGGAAACCGTACTCAATTGCCTGGCCGCTGTCTCTTAAAGACCCATAGCGGGTGCTCACCACCGGCAGCTTTCGGGTTCCCCAGTTCAACACCGCAAAGAAGCAGTTCGCGGCGACCCGCAAGGTGCCCAAAGCTGTCATCAATCAAAAGTGAGAGCTGACATTCAATTTCCAATCGACCAAGAAAAAGCGGTCATTCGAATATCAGACCTGATTTCCAGTTTGGCAGTCTCTTGAGCAGGGGAAGCAGTCATCCGAATGCGCTGTCTGACAAGCTAACATTGACGCAGAAACCCACGAATTATTCGTCTGGTTCTCACATTTACCCGAAAGAAGATTAGATGCAAGTATTCATTGCGGGCTCGGGAAAACTCGCAGCGGAGTTACTCTATAAATTGAACTCAAACAACGAGTACACCGTCTCTCCATGGTCAGCCGAAGCCCCAGCTGATGACCGCACCATCGTTGTCCACGCTGGGTCTGGACGCGAGGTCAATAGTATTTCTAATTTCTGCGTACGGACTTCGTCCGTACTCATCGAGCTAGCCACAGGCACTTCACTTGAATCGTTAAATCCGAACTTCCCTCTCGTTCTATGTCCCAATACGAACATCCTGATGCTGAAGTTCATGTGTATGCTGGAACGTTCCGGCTCTCTATTCAAAGGAAGTGCAATCCGCATCACCGAGTCCCATCAGGCATCCAAAATGTCCGTTCCCGGCACCGCCGTTTCGATGGCCAACGCACTTGGCGTGTCGGCGTCGGAAATAAAATCCGTGCGAAATTCCTCTCAACAGATTGACGACTTCGGTATCCCGCAAGAGCATCTCAGTCGGCATGCTTTTCACCGAATTCAAATTCATGACGGACCGTGCTCTATTGACCTGGAAACGCGTGTCTATGGTGATTCACCGTATGCAAGCGGAGTTCAACAAATCATCGCCGCCATTCAACAGAGAGAGCTTCAGGCCCGAGCGTATTCAATCATTGAATTTATTGAAAATGGCTGGGTTTAGTGCATTCAATGTCGTCTTTCCACAGCGCAACTGGGCGAGAAGGCCCCAGAAAGGGCAGTTTGAGTGACTGCTTGTTGGATACAGGGATGTCCGCAAACAGCCTTGACCCGTCCTTCAAGGGAAACCTTACTCAATTGCCTAGCCGGTGTCTCTTCAAGACCCAAAGCGGGTGCTCCCCACAGTCGGCTTTCCGGCGCTCCAGTTCAACACCGCAAAGAAGCAGTTGGCGGCGACCCGCAATGTGTACATAGCTGTCAACCATGAAAAGACAGAGCTGACATTCAATTTCCAATCGACCAAGAAAAAGCGGTCATTCGAATACTAGGCCTGAATCTCTAGTTTGGCCGTCTCTTGAGCAGCTAAGTTGTCGGTCACCAGTGCCCGCTCTATTGCATTCCAACTGCATAATTTGGCTTGCTGATCAACGGCCGTTCGTGGAGTCGAGCAATGCGGACCAAGGCGCAGACTTGGAGCGCCCACCGCCTCAACCGGCAGTCCCTGTTACTTTGGCTCCCGGACCATCGAGTCAGCAATAGGTCGCGACGGCGCTGCAATATTGGAAACCATCAGAACAACCGCTTCGCCAGTGTCGGGCCAAACGATCCACTCTGCCGAATAGCCGCCAGTAAGACCTGCGTGAATCCACACCGGGAATTTGGCTGCAGGAAGGAATACCGCATAACCAATTTTTGTCGACTTAGTGCCGTATGGAGCTAACGCAGTCACAAGCCGCTCCGCCGCTCTTCCAAGCGGACCATGTCGGCCCGCGAGCAACGCCTTGCTGAAGACCAGCAGGTCAGACACCGTAGATACCAGGCCGCCTGCACCTGCGAACGCATCCGTCTCCCAGCGTTCGGACGGCACATCGCGCCTGAAAGCCGCAGGCAAACGCTGCGCTTGCTCCTTGGACAAGGTCTTCAGGGTGTCGCGCATTCCCAGCGGCGCGGTAATCTGTGCGCGAACCAACTCAGCCCATGGTTTGTCCGCGCGTTGAGAAAGCAATTCCCCAAGTACTGCAAAGCCAAAGTTGCTGTAAAGACTGGGGCATGGGGCCGCTTTAGCAATCTGGGTGTTCGCGAGTGCCCGCCAAAGTTGTTCGCGGGTGTATTGCGTGATCTCTTAAATTCGACACTTCCGCCCCCGTTTTCCACGACCTGGCGGTCCATGGCCGAATGAAATCAATGACTTACATGAGTTTTTCGGTCTGAATTTAGAAAAGTTTGTAGTGGCACGTTTCACGTTAAATGTAGTTATATGTTGATTCGACTTGCGCTACACTTTGACCCATGTTCATCAAAGTCACTCAATCCGGTGCCCGGCGTTACGCCCAACTGGTGGAGTCGTTTCGCAACGTTGACGGCAAACCCCGCCAACGCACCGTGTGCACCCTGGGTCGCCTGGAAGATGGCGGAGAAGTTGACGCCCTGATTGCGTCACTGCAACGCGCCCGCGGTATCACGCCGGTTGCGTCGCCGTTGGATGGATTGCGCTTTACCGAGAGTCGCCATGCCGGTGATGTCTGGGCCTTGTCTGAACTCTGGCGCTCCTTGGGG
>JAUXQA010000172.1 GCA_030683195.1 Rhodoferax sp.
GCCACGGGCTTGCCCTCTTGGGTGGTGCGCACACAGACGGCTTCGCACAGGTTCTCGGTGGGGCACACGCGGGCGCACATGCCACCCAGCGGGTTGGCCTCCAGAATGGCGCGCGCCGAGCCGCGCAGGTTGCCTTCGGCAATGCGGCGGATGAACGACGGCACATCAATGCTGGTGGGGCAGGCGGTAGCACAGGGCGCGTCATAGCAATAGAGGCAGCGCTCGGCCTCCAGTACAGCTTGTGCCTGGGTAAAGCGCGGCGTCGCGTCAGCAAAAGCCTTGGCGTAATCGGCGGCACTCAGGCGGCCGGGGCGGATGTCGGGAGACGAGGGGGTGGACACGGGGCAACTCCTTAAAAAATCTGACCGTTTAGTCAAGTTCTGTTTTGAATGCTAGCAAAGCACGTGCCATGCTGTAACTAGGGGTTTGCACGGGGGAGTGGTTTGGGGCATTGCGCAATCTCAATGCACCGCTCAGGGCCGCCCTCAACAATGGGTTTTGGCGTCAGACCGCGTCAATAAAGGATCAAACATGCAGCTTGCGGCTCATATTCAATTTCACGGCATGGAGCCGTCCGAGGCACTGGAGACCCGTGCGCGTGAGCACATTCAAAAGCTGGAAGCGTTTGCCTCGGACCTCATGACCTGCCGTGTGGGTATTGATCTGGAGCAAAAGCACAAGCACCAGGGACGCCCCTACAGCGTGCGTATCGACCTGACCTTGCACGGCCACGAACTGGTGGTGAACCGTGTGCAGAACGAAGACGTCTATGTGGCGTTGCGCGATGCCTTTGACAGCATGAAGCGCCAGCTCGAAGATGTCGTGCGCAAGCGCCGGGGGCAGGAAAAGCAGCACCCCGTGCCCCTGCATGGTGAGATCGTGCGCCTGGACGACTCTGGCAGCTTTGGTTTCATCCGCACCCCGGCGGGCGACGAGTACTACTTCAGCCGCGACAACGTGGCCGGCACGCCTTTTGAGCATGTGCAGCAAGGCAGCGCGGTTCAGTTCATTCCTGAACTCGGCGGTGATGGCCTGCAGGCCAGGCGCGTCAGCCTGGGCAAGCACAGCATGGGTTGAGATCCGCTCTAGCGGGCTCCGGCCTTTTCCAGCAAGGAGATCATGGCGGCATAGCCCCGGGCTTTGGCCAGTGCCAGCGGGGTGTTGCCTTCCCTGTCAGTCAGGCGGGTGCTGGCCCCGGCGGCCAGCAGCGCCTGCACCACCTGCTGGTGCCGGACACCGCCGTTGCCCAGCACGATCGCCTCAATGAGTGCAGTCCAGTGGAGGTTGTTGACATGGTCCAGCGGTGCCCCGGCGGCAATCAGTTGCCGCACCACACCGTCATGGCCCAAATGAGCCGCCGCAATCAGCGCGGTGCCATCGTACCGGCTGGTGGTGAGCTTGGCGCTGGCCCCCAGGGCGAGTAGCAAGCGCAGCGTTTCTTCGTCGTCGGCCACGGAGGCGATCGTGACGGCGTCATAGCGGTCGTTTTCCAGCAGCTCCAGGTTGGCGCCTGCCCGGGCCAGGGCGCGAAGGGCGTCGCGCTGTCTGGCGTGCGCTGCAATATGGACCGCCGTGCGCCCGAAGTCATCACGCGCATTCAGGTTGGCTCCCTCATTCAACAGCTTTTTGACCTGGCCCAAGTCGCCCCGGTGCGACGCTGCCAGCAAGCCGGCGTAGCGGCCCACTTCTTCAGCGCGGGGCGCTACCTGGGCTCTAGCCGCCCCAGCCACCACCGTCAGGGCAACCAGCAGGGCCAAGGGCCAGGCTCTGGCAAGGGTCTTGTTCGTCATGAGATCTCCTTGGTGCGGGTGCGCCGTGAATTACTTCAACATGTCCTGCACGCTGGCAATACCGGCCATCGCGCATTTCTCGTCCAGGTGGCCGCCAGGCGCACCGCCCACACCCACCGCACCAATGACTTCGTCGCCCACCTTGACCGGCACGCCACCGCCCAGTAGCAGGTAGCCGGGAATGGAGGCCACATGGGTAGCCGCCGGGTTCTTTTGTACACCTTCCCACATGGCAGTCGTGGTGTTTTTACCGGACGCTGAAGTGAAGGCCTTCGCCTGACTTGCGGCCAGCGTGTGAGGGCCGGCGTTGTCAGCACGGTAGACGGCTCGCACGCTACCCGAGCGGTCCACAACGGTGGCGGTCACGTTGAACTTGTCTGCACTGCAGGCGGCGACAGTGGCCGCCGCAATTTTTGTGGCGAGTTCGAGCGACATGTTTTTTTCAACACGCACGGTTTGGGCGCTTGCGCCCAAAGTGGCCAAAGACAAAAAGAGGGCGGTAGCGCAGAGTTTGGTCGACATGGTTTTTCTCCAGAAAAATGGGTGATGACGCAACTGTTCATCCCCTGGAGAAAATGTAATCGGGCCGCACGTTGGCGACCATTCGTGCGGCTACGCCCTGGGCTCCGTATAACTACGGAGCGCGTCGCATCGCCACGCTACGGAACAAGTGGCGACTGGCGATCCGTCTGGGTGGCCAGTGTGGCGTAGTGGCGTATCAGGTGCGCCAGGGACTCCACTTGCAGCTTGGCAAACAGGTTGGCGCGGTGGGTCTCCACCGTGCGGGGCGACAGACCCAGCGCCCGGCCAATTTCCTTGTTGGTCAGGCCTTCAACAATCAGACCCAGCACCTCGCGTTCCCGATCTGACAGCTGGGCATAGCGTTCGTGCGCTTGCCGATCGGCCTGATGACGTTCGCGCGAATGCACGTGCTGGCGCACCGCGTTTTGCAGGGCTTCAAGCAACACTTCATCGTCCACCGGTTTCTCCAGAAACTCGGTGGCACCGGCCTTGAAGGCCCTGCGGCACAACTCCACCGTGCCGTGCCCGGTGAGCATGATCACGGGTTGGTCAACGCCCTGATCGATCAAGGCGTCCAGCACCGTCAGGCCACTGGTGCCCGGCATGCGCACATCCAGCACGATGGCCCCGATACCCTGGCGATCAAAACTGCGCATGAATTCCTGGGGGTCGGCCCAGGTCTGAACCCGCAGGCCCACGGTACCAATCAGCAGTGCCAGACTGGCTCGCACGGCCTCGTCGTCGTCAATCAAATGAATCAGCGGTGACAGGGGTGCACTCATGGGCCGGGTGCCAAAGGCAGTGTGAGGATAAATGTGGCGCCGCGCGGCAGGTTGGCTTGCGCGCGCAACTGCCCGCCCATGCCGCTGGCCAGGGTTTCGCACAGGCTCAATCCCAAGCCCAGCCCGCCCTCGCGGGTCGTGAAAAATGGCTCGAACACATGGGGCAAGGTGTCTGGCGCGATGCCGGGTCCGGTATCTGCCACACGCAGCACGCCCACGCCTTGACCGGCCTCAATGTGAATGGCGAGTTGCCGCTCGCTGGCGCGCACCCCGCTCAGGGCCTGGAGTGCATTGGTGAGCAGGTTGTGAACAATTTGCTCCAGGGCAATGCGTTCGGCCAGCACCTGGGTGGGTTGCGCTGTGTGCACGACCGATGTGATTTCCAGTCGTTTGCATTACGGCTCCAGCAAGTAGATCGCACTGCGTACCGCTTGTTCAAGGTCTACCGATTCCCCGGGCAGTTGCAGCCGGTGGGGGCGCTCAACCGTGCGTCGCAAGCGCCCCAATACGGCAGCGGCACGGTGGGCTTGGGC
>JAUXQA010000173.1 GCA_030683195.1 Rhodoferax sp.
TGCTGGCGATCGCCGCGACGCTGATGCTCGGTCGCTGGCAGCTGTCACGTGCTGAGCAAAAAGAGACCATTCAGTCCTCTATAGACCGTCAGGGCGCGTTGCAGCCTTTGGTGGGACAAGCGGTGCTTTCAACGCTTGATCCAGGCAAGATGGTGCAGCGAAGAGTGTTGCTCCGGGGGGAGTGGTTGAATGACAAGACGATTTTTTTGGACAACCGACCCATGCTGGGGCGTCCCGGGCTTTACGTTGTAACACCCATGAGGCTTGAACATGATTCAGCTATCGTCCTCGTTCAACGTGGCTGGGTGCCACGCAATTTCATGGATCGCTTGCAAGTCCCGGATATCAAAACACCTGGTGGGGTGGTTGCGATAGAGGGTCGTATAGTCCCGCCGCCGGGCAAGTTATATGAGTTCGAGGGCACCGAGACAGGGCGTATCCGGCAAAATCTGGACTTGGCGAGTTTCAGTGCGGAAGTCGGCTTGGCCCTGCCTGGATGGACGGTTCAGCAACTTGGCGCTGAGAGCGACGGCCTGCTGAGGCAATGGCCGGCTGTGTCCACCGGGGTTGAAAAGCACTATGGCTACGCGTTTCAATGGTTTGCACTGAGTGCCCTGATTGCAATTCTTTATGTCTGGTTCCAAATTGTTAGACGATACATCTTCCCGCGGCGCGCCTGACGCTGCGACTCGTTCCGGGCCAAGCGATCATCCGCTTGGCCTCACAGTGCACTCCATGCCTCAACCTGAAACCCCTTCTGACGGGGCGGTTCGCAGGCAGGGCGGCGGGCGTCTCAAAATGCTGGCGGTGCTGCTGGTGTGTGCCGCGCCGGTGGTGGCCTCTTATTTCACCTTCTACGTGGTGAGGCCAGAGGGGCGCCAGAACTTTGGTGAATTGATCAGTCCCCAGCGCGCCGTGCCTGACATCAAGGGTGTTGACCTCAACGGCACCGGGGTCAGCCTGCAAGCGCTGAAGGGTCAGTGGCTTTTGGTGAGTGTGGCCGGCGCCGGTTGCGATGAGGCCTGCGTGGAACATCTGTACCTGCAGCGCCAGATGCGCGAGAGCCTAGGCCGGGAAAAGGACCGGCTAGACTGGGTCTGGCTGATCTCGGACGATGCCACCGTGGCCGAGCCACTTCGCGTTGCCCTGAAAGGTGCGACTGCCCTGCGCGTGCCTGCGCCCGAGATTGCAGCCTGGCTGGCGCCGGGCAGCGGCCAGGTACTGGCGGACCACTTGTATCTGGTGGACCCGATGGGCAACTGGATGCTTCGTTTCCCCGCCAAGCTGGACAAGGTCACCGCAGCCAAGGCCAAGCGCGACATCGAGCGTCTGTTGCGCGCTGCCAACTCCTGGGACAAGCCAGGCCGTGAACCCATCAATTGACCGGTGACGACTGTGCAAGTGCTTTACGATTTTTCTCCCTTGGTGCAATTGATGCTTCTGGGACTCTTGCTTGCGGGTATGCCGCTTGGGTGGGTGGCCTATCGGCACAGGCGCTCCACGCCGCTGCGTCGCAGGCAGGCGTTGACGCTCTTGACGCTGTTTCTGACCTTTGACTTGGTTTTATTCGGTGCTTTCACCCGTTTGACAGACTCAGGACTGGGTTGCCCCGACTGGCCCGGCTGCTATGGCAGTGCCAGTCCCCTGGGGGCAAAAGTCGAGATAGCGGCTGCGCAAAGTGCCATGCCCACCGGGCCGGTGACGCATGGCAAGGCCTGGGTCGAGATGATTCACCGATACCTTGCAACCAGCGTTGGGGTGTTGATCCTGGTGCTGGCTGCGTTGGCATGGATGGATCGCAGGCGGCATAGTCAGAATGAGGTGCGACCAGTTATTTCTCTCTGGTGGCCGACAGCTACCTTGGTGTGGGTGTGCATTCAGGGGGCTTTTGGAGCACTGACAGTAACCATGAAGCTTTTCCCTGCGATCGTGACGCTTCATCTGATGGGCGGGTTGTTTCTGCTGGCCCTGCTTTGTACCCAGGCTGTTAAATACGCCCAGCTTGAAGGTCGCTTGCAGATCACGGGCATCAGCTCTGGATTGCGCAGCTTGTTATGGGCCTCTTGTGCTCTGCTGGTCATGCAGATCGCCTTGGGCGGTTGGGTGAGTACGAACTACGCTGTACTGGCTTGCACCGAATTTCCCAAGTGCCAAGGCAATTGGTGGCCCAACATGAACTTCCAGCAAGGTTTCGAGATTTGGCGCGAGTTGGGCCTGACTGGCTCGGGAGAGCCCATCGTCTTCTCGGCCCTGACCGCTATTCATTACACGCACCGCTTGGCCGCCTTTGTGGTCCTCGGAGCGCTCGTGGCGCTGGCGTGGCGCCTGAACAGGGTGGAGAGTCTGCGTAAGCAGTCCCGGCTCATCGCCTTGCTCATCACCTTGCAACTCATCACCGGGCTCAGTAACGTTGTGCTGGACTGGCCTTTGCTGGCCGCCGTCTTTCACACGGGAGGTGCTGGCGCGCTGCTGGTCGTCCTCACTTGGGTTTTGACTGCCAGTACTTCAACTGCCCGGGTTACGGTGTCACTTGCCCACTCCGCCTTTGTTCCGAGACCCCATTCATGAGCGCACTTTCGACCCCTGTTTCTGGCTCGGTATTTCGGCAGTTTTACGCCCTCACCAAGCCGCGAGTGGTTCAACTCATCGTCTTTTGTGCCTTGATTGGCATGGTGTTGGCCGTGCCTGGTGTTCCCACTTGGGCTGAGGCTCGTTTGGGGCTGATCGCCTGCCTGGGAATCTGGCTGGTGGCGGGAGCTGCGGCTGCTTTCAACTGCATTGTTGAAAAAGGCATTGACGCCAAAATGAAACGCACGGCCTGGCGCCCCACGGCCAAGGGTGAGTTGAACGACCGGCAAACCCTGTTGTTTTCGGCCGTGTTGTGTCTGCTGGGCTCGGGGTTGTTATATGTCTGGGTGAATCCGCTGACCATGTGGCTGACATTTGCCACCTTTATCGGCTATGCGGTGGTGTACACCGTCATACTCAAGCCACTGACGCCGCAAAACATTGTGATTGGTGGGGCTTCTGGCGCCATGCCGCCGGTGTTGGGCTGGGCTGCCATGACGGGTGATGTCGGCCCGGAAGCGTTGATATTGTTCTTGATTATTTTCTTGTGGACGCCCCCGCATTTCTGGGCTCTGGCGCTTTACCGGGTGGAGGACTACCGTAAGTCGGGCTTGCCCATGCTGCCCGTCACGCATGGCAACGAGTTCACCCGTTTACAGATCTTTCTGTATACCTTTATTTTGTTTGCAGCCTGCCTGTTGCCGTTTGTCTACGGAATGAGCTCCTGGATTTATTTGGCAACGGCTGTGGTCTTGAGCGCCGGTTTTTGTCTCTATGGTTTCTGGTTATGGCGCGACTACTCGGACGAGTTGGCCCGCAAGACATTTCGTTTTTCGCTGATCCACCTGAGCGTGCTGTTTGCCGCTTTGCTCGTGGACCACTATGTGCTCTAGGGTACGGCTCTTTTTAAGGACGTTTGATGAATAAACGCAGCAGACTCAAATTTCTGGCGACCTTTGGCCTGCTGGCAGGTGCAGTGGGGCTCATGTCGGCTTGCTCAGAGAAAAAGCAAAGCTTCTCTGCGATCGACGTGACGGGGGCTGACTACGCCAGAGATTTTTCTTTGACAGACCATAACGGTCAGACCCGCACGATCCGGGATTTTTCCGGCAAGGTTGTTGTGCTGTTTTTTGGCTACACCCAATGCCCCGATGTGTGCCCCACCTCCATGGCGGAGCTGGCCGAAGTCAAAAAATTGTTGGGTAAAGACGGTGACCGTTTGCAGGGCCTGTTCATTACGGTAGATCCCCAACGGGATACGCCGGAAGTGCTCAAGGCCTACATGACCAACTTCGACCCATCGTTCTTGGCGCTTTACACCACGCCTGACAAGCTGGCGGCTCTGGCCAAGGACTACAAGGTGTATTTCAAAAAAGTCGACGGACAGACGCCAACAAGCTACACCATGGACCATTCCGCAGGCAGCTACGTCTACGACACCCAAGGCAAGCTGCGTTTGTACACCCGCTACGGCACCGGCGCAGCGCCTCTGCTGGCTGATATCAAATTGCTGCTGCAGGCGTCCTGAAAGCAGCCCGGCGCCGACAGATGGGCCAGTGCCGGCATGCCATCTGGTGAGTAGCCTTGTGCTCAGTCGGGCTTGATTCCCCTCTTGGCGATCACGCCGCCCAGCAGGGCTGTATCGAGTTTGATGCGGTTGGCCAAGCCTTCAGCAGACGTTCCCGCCACTTGCCAGCCTTGCTGAAACAGTTTTTGCCGGATCTCAGGTGAGCGGGCAACCTCGCTGATCAGGGCCGACAACCGGGCAACAACCGGCTTGGGCATTGAGTTCGGCGCAGCAACGGCATTCCAGATTTCCAGGTTGAAATCTTTCACACCTGCCTCGGCCATGCTGGGCAAGTCGGGTGCCAGGGTGCTGCGCCCGCTGGATGTCACGCCAATCGCACGCAGCTTGCCGGCGCGAATCTGCGCCAAAGCCAGAGCAGGGGGCATCATGGACAGCTGCAGTTGTCCGCCGATCAGGGCCGTAGCCACTTGCGGATACCCGGGGTAGGGCACATGAACCGGATTGATGCCGCTTTGGCCCTTGAGTAACTCCATGCCGATATGGCCCACGGTGCCTACTCCGGGCGAGCCGTAGCTCCATTTGTCGCCTGCTGATCGGGCAGCTGCCAAAAACTCTTTGGCCGTGCCTTCGGCTGTGCCCACCGGCGCCGTCAAGACCAGAGGCGACATGCCAATCAGGCTGACGGGCGTCAGGTCTTTGAGCGGATCGTAGTTGAGCTTGGGGTTCAGTAACTTGGCAATGGTCAGATTGCCATTGATCATCAATCCGATGGTGTGATCATCCGTGGCTTTGGCGACAAAGTCAGCTGCGATGTTGCCACCCGCGCCTACTTTGTTTTCCACGATCACCGGCTGACCAAGCGCCTTGGATAGGGGTTCTGCGAGAGTGCGCGCCGTCAGGTCGGGTGAGGACCCTGCAGGGAAGCCCACAACAATTCGAACGGTCTTGACTGGCCAGTTGACATCACTTTGATGTGGTTCAGTTTGCTTTTGGGCGCTGGCCCAAGTACTTAAAGCAAGTGTTGCTATTAAAACGGTAGCTCGACGACGCTTGAGATGGGGCATGGCAGTTCCTGATCAATCAAAGCCTGCCATTGTGACCCATCCCGCACTGACGCCTGTTGCGCCAGCGGCCAAGTGATTACGCTGGCTCGGTCAGCGTCTTCTTCATCTTCTTCATGGCAGCCACCTCAATCTGGCGAATCCGTTCCGCGCTTACGCCATAGACCGCAGCCAACTCATGCAAAGTCATGCCGCCTGAATTGTCATCGTTTACCTTGAGCCAACGCTCTTCGACAAT
The DNA here is from genome assembly GCA_030683195.1 of Rhodoferax sp. GTDB lineage: Bacteria > Pseudomonadota > Gammaproteobacteria > Burkholderiales > Burkholderiaceae_C > Rhodoferax. The sequence continues at coordinate 5,396 of JAUXQA010000173.1, forward strand.
GCGACGGCTGCGCTCATCAAGCGCCTCCAGTGCGGCGGCGAGGCCGTCGCTGGCCAGAACGTCGCGTTCGTGCGCCTCAATCATGGCGGTGGGTTCATGCCGGGTGTCCGTCAGGTAGGCAATTGGGCCGTAAGCGTCTTCGCCGTCATCCGAGGGGCTAGGGTCCAGCAGCACATCGCCGCCTGAGAGGCGGGTTTCCATCTCGATGACCTCCTCGCGCTTGACATTCAGGTGCGCGGCCATCGCGTCGATCTGGTCTTCGTTCAACGTGTCCCGGTGTGTGCCCATGTCGGCAGCAGCATCTTCGGACTTATAGCGCTGTTTCATGGAGCGCAGGTTGAAAAACAGCTTGCGCTGGGACTTGGTTGTCGCCACCTTGACCATGCGCCAGTTCTTAAGAATGTATTCATGAATCTCGGCCTTGATCCAGTGCAGGGCGTAGCTCACCAAACGTACGCCATGGTCAGGGTCGAAGCGCTTGACGGCCTTCATCAGCCCGACATTGCCTTCCTGAATCAGATCGCCGTGTGGCAAACCATAGCCCAAGTATTGGCGAGACACCGACACAACAAGTCGCAGGTGCGAAAGCACCAGCTTGCCAGCCGCGTCGAGGTCGTTGTTGGTTCTGAATTGGCGCGAGAACTCCTGCTCTTGCTCCAAGGTCAGCATGGGTAGCCGGTTCGCTGCCGAAATATAAGCGTCCAAGTTGCCCAGCGAAGGAACCATGGACCATGGATTGGCGACGTTTAAAACAGCTGTTGAGCCATTGGTTGGGTAGGTCATGCCAGAACTCCTTTTTTCATGATGAGAATGTTAGCACTCTCTGCTGTTGAGTGCTAAACCTGCATTTAAATCGGGTTGATAGTCAAGATCGATACATGCGCTTTCGCTCTTTGGTCGCCCGTTTGCGTGTCGTGAATTTAGTCTGCCGCGGCAGACCTGTCTGTGCACCAGCGCTCCATTGGGCTACCATGAAAAGCCTGTTCTCCCAACGCTGTACACCATGACGCCCAGCTCCATGCAAGACATCGCCCAGTTGCTCAGCATCCAGCTAGTGACTTCCCGTTTGGTCATCAGGCCCTTGATGTCCAGCGACGCAAAGCTTGCCTTCCCGGGGTTGCAAGACGATGCCATCAGGCAGTGGATCTCAATGCCCCGGCCCAGCACGGTAGCGTCGCTGAGGGAAAGCTGGAAGCGCAGAGAGTCCCGGATGTCACCCGACGGCACTGAGGCCTGGCTGTCCTGGTTTGTAACTTCCAGGTCCGACTTGTCGCCGATGGGCTCCGTTGATACCTGCATCGATGGCAATCAGGTTGCGGTCAATTTTGGCTACTATTTCTTTGCGCAGACCTGGGGCCAGGGAGTCGCCACCGAGGCTGTTCAGGCCGTGTGCCATCACTTGATCTCTCAGGGTGTCAAAAAACTGGTGGCCACGGTCACTGCAGGCAATATCGCCTCCATGCGCGTTTTGGAGAAAGCAGGATTCGAGTTCACCAGAATCATCAAAGACAACGACGCCGTGAATGGCTTGTTGGTGGATGACCACGAGTTTGTGAGGGTCGCAGCGGCGTTGTAAGGCTGCGCTGAGAGGGCGCTCTAGAAGCCAACTGCTCGAACCTCAGCGGGTCAGCCAGCGCCGGCTGGCAAAACTCAGGGCGTCCACCAGAGCAACCAGCAGCAGCATCGCAATGAGCACGCTGCTGGTCTCGTCCATCTGGAACAAGCCCATGTGAAACGCCAGCATCTGCCCCAGCCCGCCGGCCCCCACCACACCGAGCACGGCCGCAGCCCTGATATTGTTCTCCCAGCGGTAGAGCGTGTAACTCATGAGCTGGGGGAGTACCTGGGCCACGGTGGCGTACAAAAATACCCGACCCTCGCCCACACCCCGGGTGCGCAAGGCAAAGCCGGGGCCGGGTGGGGCGTTCTCGATGGCCTCTGCAAACAGGCGCCCTAAAACGCCCGTGGTGTGCAGGCCCAAGGCCAGCGTGCCGGCAAAAGGCCCCAGACCAGCGGCAATGAGCAAGAGTGCGGCCCAAACCAGTTCGGGCACGCTGCGCAAGGCATTGAGTGCCAGGCGGGTCAGCGTTCGCCAGCGCGCCGGGTCGCCCTCATAAGTTTCACTTGCAGGCAGCGCCAATGCCAGACCCAGTATCACGGCCAGCAAGGTGCCCACGGCCGACATGGCGAGTGTCTCCAGCGTGGCCACCATCAGTTTGTTCAAAAAGACCGGGCTGGTATCGGGACTCAGCAGCTCGCCCAAAAATTTGCCCATCTTGGCAAAGGCTTGCCAAGACAAAAACTGTGCCCATTGCAGATCCAGCGACCAAAAGCTCAACCCCACCAGAACCAGAATGCCCACCACAAACCAGCAAGCAGTGCAGCGTGCATCGAACAGGGGTGGCGGCAGCTTGTAGACCTCATTGGCAGCGGGTTTCATGGGGGTTTTCATGCCAAGCCTTGTCTCAGCCAGGCGCTGACCCGGTCCGCCAGCCACACCAGGGCCATGAAGACCAGCAGCATGGTGGCGACTTCAGAACCGTTAAACATCTTCATCGAGGCGTCCATTTGCTGGCCCAGACCACCCGCGCCCACAAAACCCAGTACGGCCGAGGAGCGGATGGCGCATTCCCAGCGGTAGACCGTGTTGCTGGTGAGTTCGCGAGCGTTTTGCGGCAGCAGCGCTTACATTTATGCCTGGTGGGGGCCCGAGCCGTTGTGCAGCAGGCTGCGGGTGGCGTGGGTTTCGCCACTATCCAGAATTTCGGCATAGACCTTGCCCAGCATGCCGCCATAGGTCAGGCCGATGGCCAGCACCCCGGCCGTGGGCCCCAGGCCAACCACCCGCACAAACACCAGCGCCCAGATCAGCTCCGGCACACTGCGCAGCACGATCAGGAGCCAGCGCACCGCTTGGCGCATCACACCGGGCACGAAGGCCATGCGCCCGGTGAGCGCAGAAATGGATAACACACGTACCGACAGCAAAGCCAGCGGCACAGCCAAAACCAGCGCCAGCGTCAGCCCGGCGGTGGCAATGGCCACGGTGCGCCAAGTCTCCCGCGCCACCATGATCAGGAACTCGCTGCCCATCTTGGGTGGGAAAAAGTCACCCAAAAAATGCAAGGTTGGTTTAAGGGCGCCAGGCTCCACCAGCACCCAGGGTTTGAACTCGCTCAAGACCAGCATGGGCCATAGCACCACCGAGGCTGCCATCGCCCAAAAGACACGGCCTCGCCACGCCGGGTCACGCAGTGCCGGAGGGGGTCTGTCAGTGGATGGATTCAGGGTAGGGTTC
>JAUXQA010000177.1 GCA_030683195.1 Rhodoferax sp.
ACGCGCCGCCTCTACCTGGCTGCCGACCCGATTGAAGAGGTCAAGCTCATAGCCCACCTGAACCTGCGGCTGGATGCCAGTTGCCACGGTGGGCGTGCCAAACGCGGATACCGAGCGCGACCGGCTTCCACCGAGCACGGCATCCACCACCGGAAACAGCTGAGACCGAGCGACCCGTTCCTGCGCCCGTGCCTCGCGGATCCGGGCGGCTGCCAGGGCAATATCGTTGTTGTTGGCAAGCGCTTGCTCGACCAGCGTGGTGAGCACCGGGTCGCCGAACACCGTCCACCATCGGGGCTCGACCGGGACGGTGTCGGCCACAGCGGTTCGCCACTGCGCCGGCGCGTCGACCTGGCTGTCAGGCGGCGGCGTGACGGATGCGCACCCGATCATCAGCAAAAGCGAAGCAGCAAGCACGAAGCGCTTCATGGAGGGCTCCGGGCAGGTTGCGAAGCTTGCGCTGGCGCGGCACTACTTGTATCGACCGAAGCGACCACCGAAATGCCAGGACGCAGCCGGGCTGCGTCCCGCTGGCCGGGCTTGACGTCGATTCGTACTGCAATTCGTTGGGGCACTTTGACGAAATTTCCAGTCGCGTTCTCGGGCTTGATCACCGCAAATTCGCTGCCCGCAGCTGGTGAAAGGTCACGCACAATGCCTTCCAGTTGCACATCGCCCAGGGCGTCGACGGTGAAGGTGGCCCGTTGCCCCTGAACGATCTTCGCGGTCTGGCCCTCCTTGAAGTTGGCAACGACCCACACCTGATTGGGGACGAGCGCGAGCAGCTGGGAGCCGGCTGAAACGAACTGCCCCACGCGTACGCCCAGCTCGCCAACACGGCCGTCCTGCGGCGCACGGATCACCGTGTTGGACAGGTCGATTTCCGCCAGCCGCAAGGCGGCACGTGCGCTCTGTACGGAGGCCTCAAGTGCCCCGCGACCAACCTTGACGGTTCGGACCTGCTCCTGGGAAATCGTGCGCTGCGCCCGAGCCTGGGCTACGGCGGCCTCGGACTGCCGCAAAGCGGCTACAGTCTGGTCCTGCTCGCGCTCGGACAGCGAGCCCTCCGCAGTGAGTTGGCTGACCCGGCGCATGTCGGCCTGTGCCCGCTGCATCTGGGCCTGGGCGTTGGCGAGTGCGGCCTCTTGCGCCGCAACGGTCGCCTGACTGGATCGCTGGCTCTGCTGGGAGTTGTCGAGGTTGGCGATCTGGGCAGCGATGTTTGCACGGGCCTGCTCCACCCGCTGGCGAGACGCCCGGTCATCGACCTTGACCAGCGGCTGCTCCTTTTTGACCGAATCAAAGTCCTGAACCAGGACCTCGGTGACGTAACCACTGACCTGCGGCGAGATTATGGTGGTTTGTCCACGTACGTAGGCGTTGTCGGTGGTCTGGACGTCGCGACGGAAAGGCGGCAGGTCCCAAGCGTAGAGGGCGAGAAAAACGCCACCCAGCAGGATGCCGATGAACAGCAGCGTGCGCCGCCGCCCGTGGGTGGGTGGCGCCCAGCCACGTCGTGGCGGTTGCTCCGGCGAAGGCAGGTTCTCCTGGGGGTCTTCAGCGCGTGGGTTGGCGGCTGAGCCAGACGGGGTGTTGGTCATTTCTTGCCTGCGATTAGTTTCTGGATGGCCGCCATGGGTTCGGCGAGCGGATCGATGCCCCTGACCTTGTTGCGGAGCCAGGAGCCGCCGATCAGGACAAGGGCCATGGTGGCGAGCACGCCAATGAGGAAAAAAACGTCGTTGAAGGCCGCGATGTTGGACTCGCGCGTGAGCTGCTGGCCCAGCAAGCGCACGCCGAGCGCCTGCCGCTGGACCGGATCGGTCACGACTTTCGCGTAGGCACCTCCCAGCTGTTGTACTCGCAGCGCTACCTGGGGTTCGGTCAGCACGATGGAGTTCACAAGATCCTGATAGTGAACCCGCTGCCGCAGGATCTGGTAGGTGCCCAAGGAGGCCGTTCCGAGCAGTCCGCCGATGGTTTGGGAGATGCTGAAAATTGCCGAAAATGTCACCAGATGGGCCGGTCCCTTGGCGATTGCGTGAACCAGCCCGGTCAGGAGCGTCGGGCCGAGAAACAGCGCCGCTGCAAACGCGATCGCGCCCTGGGTCAGGAACAGGTTGGCCGGACGCGTGAGATTGCTGGCGGTGGAGTCGGCGAATGCGGCTACCGCGATGATCGCGACCGCGATGACGATGGGCCGCTGCAGGTCACCATTCTTCAACAGAACCAGGCTGGCCAGCACCCCGGCGAGCGTGCAGGCGGCAAGGACGCCGTGGTAGGCAACAAGCTGGTCAGTGCCCATGCCGACGGCGGCCATCAGGCCAGTGGCACCGAACGCCTGTTCGGACAGAAGCACGCGCATGGTCGTGGCCGCGATCACGATCCGCAGGATGTCACCCGTACCCAACCAACGCGTGTTGAGCAGTGGGCTGGCGCGGTAGTGCTCGATCAGCAGGGCGGTGCCCGTGAACAGGACCGCGCCTGCCATGGCGTAGCCCAGCCACTCGGTGGTCCACCAGACGATCCGCCCCTGCGCGAGGACCGTGCACAGCAGCGTGAGCCCCGCGGTCAGCAGGCCGAATGTCACGAAGTCCAGTCGCTCGAACACCTCATCGATGATTCCAGGCGGTAGCCGGAGTACGGCGACGCTGCCAAGGGAGATCAGTGCGAGGCCGAACTCGAACGCGTAAAGGTTCTGGATCTCGCCGTTGAACAACAGCGCGGGAGAAATCCACCGGGCCAGCGGCAGCGCTACCTGCGTCAGGCCAATATAGATCACGATGCCTGAAATGCGCAGCTTCGCAGGCAGGCCCTGCATCACATAGAACATGCCCAGCGGCCCGAAACCGGCGGCGATCATGCCTCCCACGGCCCGCAGCGCAAGTTCGGACCCGTAGGAGTATGACAACAACTGGAGCCCCGCCAGTGCGACAAAGCCGAGCAGGAAGAACCGGCTTGTGCGCTGCATGCCCAGTTGCTGGCGCAACTTCATCACGAGCATGGCCATGCTCGCGTTGCCGACGGCATAAGCGGTGACGAGCCACGCCCCTTCCATACTGGTGAGGCCGAGCGCCCCCTGGATCTGCGGGAGGTTCGCCAGCAGGAGGCCGTTGCTCAGGCCTGCGGTGATCGATAGCAGAGTGCCGATCAATACGTAAGCGACGGCCCGACGTTGCGGGTGCGCCGGCGTCGCCGGAGAGCCGGCCATCAGCGGCTGCTCGTGCGGCAGAAACTCGTACTCGACGGCGCCGGCTTTCATGGCGGAAACGTCGCTCGCAGCCGGGTCATGCAGGTTGCCTCATTACCCGGCTCGGGAGCAACGAGCGGGTACGCACCCTGTGAGTAGGTCACCTCGTAACTGTGTTAGTAGATTTCGAATATGAGGGGTCATGGTATTTCTCCTGCATCAAAATCAGGGATTTCCATCTCAGGCTCGCCCAAGGTGAGTCCACTGGAAAAAGGGTTGGGCCCCGCCATCAGTGTTGCGTTGCCAGCCCAGACGGACTGTGACTCGGGCATACCGCGCCGTCGGTGTGCTGGCGAACCGAGCCTGCGGTAAATGGCAATGCGCCCGGATCTGTTCGAGAACGCACCGACCGTGCAGCGGTATTGCAGTACCTTGCGTTCATCATGCATGTACATCTTGAATCGCCATTTGCTGGAGTTGGGCAACCCGGCACTGCCCGTGGCGGACGACAGCGCCGGCGGCACGGCATCGCTGCCGGATCGGCCTCGCGATGAGGTCGACCTGGCGGACAACTTCGAAGCTGGCCATCTATGCGGCTATCGCGGCCAATGTTGCCATCGCTGTGACCAAGCTTGTGGTGGCCAGCATCACCGGCAGTTCGGCCATGCTTTCAGAGGGTATTCATTCGTCGGTCGATAGCTTCAACGGCGTGCTCCTGCTTGTCGGCATCCGCCTGAGCCAGCGGCCCGCGACGCCCGAACACCCGTTCGGGCACGGCAAGGATCTGTATTTCTGGAGTCTGATCGTCGCCGTGCTGATCTTCGGTCTCGGCGGTGGCATCTCGTTCTACGAGGGCGTGCTGCATATTCGCCATCCGGAGCCTTTACGCGATCCCACCTGGAACTACGTGGTGCTCGGCGTAGCGACAGTTTTCGAGGGCATCAGTTTCGCCATCGCGCTCCGCCAGTTCCAGCGGCTGGCCGGCGCTACCCCGCTCTGGGAGTTCGTGCGCCGCAGCAAGGACCCGAGCACCTACACCGTGCTGGCCGAGGACTCGGCCGCACTCGTGGGCCTGGCGATCGCTGCGGTGGGTATCGCGCTAAGTCATTGGCTGGAGATGCCGATACTGGATGGCACCGCCTCGGTGCTGATCGGCATCTTGCTGGCCGGCATAGCGGGTTTGCTCGCCTGGCAGTCGCGCGGTCTGCTCATCGGTCAAGGCATTCGCCCGGAAACCGCGCGCGCCCTGCGCGACATTGCCTTGGCACAGCCCGGCGTGCGCGATGTCGGACGCGTGCTGTCGATGTACGTTGGCCCCAATGACGCGCTGGTCACGATGGACCTGGACTTCGACGCGGGGACGGCTACTACTGAAGCCGCGCTGGTGATGGCCGAGGTGGAGCGCCGGGTCCGGGAGCGATATCCGATGATCAAGCGGCTGTTCATCGAGTCAGGTTCGCCAGCCCCGCCCCAGCGCTGGACCAGGCCGGATGCGATCCAGGCGCAACCCGAGGCTGTGGCACCGCCCGAATAGGCTGTGACGCCGCTGCCTCCAAAGCGGGGCCACGCTGTTCATACCTGTTGCCATAGCCGCTGGTAATTTTTGTCGGGGTCATGGTCTTGCGTCTGTTTTTTAACATTAAAGCGGCGCCCGCCCCGGGGGTCTGTGCCGCGTCCGGCAATGTAAAGCCAGTTGCCCTGGTTGCTATAGGCGTCGTAGTCCAGCAGTTGTGATTCAAACCAGGCTGCTCCTGCGCGCCAGTCGGCGTTCAGGTCGTAAATGAGGTAGCTGGCCACCACCTGACGCAGCCGGTTGGACAAGTAGCCCGTGGCGTGCAGTTCGCGCATGCCGGCATCCACCAGAGGCTCACCTGTGGTGCCAGCGCACCAGCGTGCAAAACCTCTTGGGTTGTGCGCGGGCGGTGGTGCGTCGTCCCGCAGGCCCCGTGCGCGGTACATGCAAGCGCCGTGTTTGAGTTGAATCAACCGAAAGTAGTCGCGCCACAGCAGCTCAAACCACAGCCAATAGGTGCCGTCATCGGCGCCGTGGGTGTTCTCAAACTGCTTGAGTCCGGCGTAAGCTGTGCGCGCGGACAAAGCGCCCGTGGCCAGCCAGGGTGAGAACTTGCTGGAGTAGTCGGTGCCCGTCAAACCGTTGCGGGTGGCTTTGTAGCTGCTGACCTGGGGTGTGGAGAAATAGCGCTGCACATGGGCCGTAGCCGCTGTCTCGCCGCCTGTAAACGCCGGTGTGTGGTGGGGGAAAGACGAGCGGACATCGGGCAGGGCGGCAGGCGGCGGGCGTACATTCGCAGGGCTACCAATGCCTTCCAATAAGTCTTCCGGTATCTCTGGCAAGGGCGGTAACACCGCTGGCGCCGCCAGGGGAGTTGCCGGCAAGACCTTGGCCCGCTCAACCGCCTGGCGAAAGGCCGTGAATACCTCCGGGCAGGCGCCGGCATCAAATGGCAAATCATCCAGGTCCAGCAAGCTGGATTGCCACACGGTGTTCACCACCAGACCTGCTCCTCGCAGGGCAGCTACCTGGGCTTCTTCCTCCGGGGCGGCAATGTCTTCGCACACCACGCCTGTAGCCTGTACTAACTTGGCCAGCGCTGGCAGTACCTCGTGGGGGTGCCCCACACATTCCAGCAGCCGGCTGCCCCGCGCCTGCAATTGGGCGGCCAGTTCGCTCAGGGTGTCAGCCAAAAAGCGTTGGCGCTGCGGCCCCATGCGCTCAAAACCCCAGCGGGTGGGTTGCCGGTCGTTGGGCAGGTGGCAGTAGACGGGCACCACATGGGTGGCACCAGAGCAAGCCTGCACGAGGGCGGGGTTGTCCGCAAGGCGCAGATCGTTTCTGAACCAATAAATCAGAGTGGTCATGGGCTAGTCTTTTTGGTTTGGCGGCAGCGGTCGGAGCAGTACTTCACCTCGTCCCAAACCGCCTCCCATTTTTTGCGCCAGTTGAAGGGTCGCCCGCAGGTCACGCAGACTTTGCTGGGCAGCTCTGATTTTTTTCGCATCTTCATTCAAATTCCAGTCCGAGTTGGTGGCTGTCTGCCTTCGTTTGGGTGCGCGAGTTGGTGCGACGCTGGCGCAAGCCATGTTTGGCCACAATGGCCGCCTTGGCTGCGCGCACCTTGGGTTGCGCCCGCAGGGCATGCAGGCGTTGCTTGGCGGCGCGGGTGGCTATTTCCAGGTCCACCAACGGCATGGCAATGTCCACGCCCACCTGAACGCCGTAGCGCTCCTGCAAATCAGCTGGCATGCGCCAAGGTTCAAACAGCCAGGCGTCGGGTACCTTGCGCATGGCGGGCAGCCAGCGCCGCACAAAGTGGCCTTGCGGGTCGTGGTCTTGCGCCTGTTTGATGGGGTTGTAGACCCGCGTGGTGTTGATGCCGGTAGTGCCTGACTGCATTTGCATCTGGCTCCAGTGGATGCCGGGCTCGTAGTCCAGAAACTGCCGCGCCAGCCACAGGCCCACGCCTCGCCAGTGCAGCCACAGCGGGTAGGCAGCCACCGACACCAGCATGGCCCGCATGCGAAAGTTGATCCAGCCGGTTTCCCGCAGCATCACCACGCATGCATCCACCATGGGCCAGCCGGTGCGCCCGGCCACCAGGGCGTCAAAGTGGGCACAATTCCAGTCCGGCTCGCGCAGGCCGTCGTAACCCCGGTGCACGTTGCGCCATTCCAGCTCGGGCTCGCTCTCCAGCTTTTGAATGAAATGGCAATGCCAGAACAGCCGGCTGGTGAAAGCAGTGAGGCCGCGTTTGTGGTGGCCACTCTCGGTGGGGAGCCGTTGGGTTTGTCGGCGTGTGGCTTGCACGACTTCGCGCATGCTCAGGCATCCGTATGCCAGGTACGGCGAAAGCCGCGAGCAGGCGCTGGGGGCCGACAGAGGTGAGGAGATGCCACCCCGGTATTGGGCAGACCGGTCCTCCAGGAAACTTTTGAGTACTGCCAAACCGGAGCGTCGGCCGCCTGGCTGCCGGTGGGGCGGCTGTTGATCGGCAAGCCCCAGCGCTTGTGGGCTTGGTGGGCTTTGGTTCACCCTTGCCTGCAGTGGCAGCGTGGCAAATCGCAGTTCGTCCAGCGCGGGGGTAGGCCAGCGCGGTGTGTTGGCGTGCGCCTGCCAGTGGGCTTGCCACAGGTTGCGGTCTTTGAGGCGGCGAATCACCCCAAATTGGGTGTATTCATGCCACGTTACACCGTGTTCCCGGCACCACCGGGCCACAGCCAGGTCGCGTTGGAACGTGACGTTGTTGCCCGTTTCTTCATGTGAGTGCAAAGCTGCGATGGGTGTGGCTGCGTGCAATTGGGCAAGCAGGGTGGTGACCTCGCCGCACAGCACATGCACCTGCCCGCCGTAATGGCTCATCTCCCGGTTGAGGTCGCGCAGACTCTCCAGAATGAACTGGTAGTGCTGGTTACTGGCGTCGGGTTGGGCCCAAATGCCCGGTTCTATGGCATACAGGCACAGCACCGGGCCCTGGGCCGCAGCATGGTGCAGGGCCGCGTGATCGTGCAGACGCAGGTCGCGTTTGAACCAGACCACCTGAAGGCTCATCGGTTCAAAGCCCCGCGAAACCAGGCGCCTGCAGAAGTCGGATAAAGTTGAAAAGAAGCCCACATACCCGTACACGTTCATGAAAAATTTGCCTAATTTTGTTCTAGCCGCGATGTTGTCGCTTGTCTGGGGTGTTTACCCCGTGGCCCAGGCTCATGCCGCCCAACCTGCCAAAGATGCAGCAGCTTGTCCCAGCCTCCTGCAGCACCAATTTGCCCGTCTGCAAGACGAGGCACCGCAGAACATGTGCCAGTACGCCGGCAAAACAATCCTGGTAGTCAATACCGCCAGCTACTGTGGCTTCACCAGCCAGTACCAAGGGCTGGAGGGGCTGTACGCCAAATACCAAAAGCAGGGCTTGGTGGTGCTGGGTTTCCCGTCCAATGACTTTGGCAAACAGGAGCCGGGTTCGGCCAAGGAGATTGCCGACTTCTGCTTCAACACCTATGGCGTGAAGTTCCCGATGATGAGCAAGACTGTGGTGTCCGGCCCGGGCAAGAACCCGTTTTACAAGGGGCTGGTTAACGCCACAGGGCAAGAGCCGGGCTGGAATTTTCACAAATACCTGATTGACCGAAACGGCAAGGTGGTGGGGAGTTTTCAAAGCGCCGTCAAACCTGACAGCCCCATGCTGGTGGCTGCCATTGACAAGGCGTTGCGCTGATCATGGGCAAGCTCAAGACCCTGTTGGGTGAAGGCGATGTGTCCCGCATCATTGAGATGGCCTGGGAGGACCGCACCTCCTTTGAAGCCATCGAGCGGCTCTATAACTTGAACGAATCGCGGGTCATTGAACTGATGCGCCGGGAACTCAAGCCCAGCTCTTTTCGGATGTGGCGCAAGCGGGTCACAGGGCGGGTGACCAAACACGCGGCGCTGCGTTCGCCAGAGGTCAACCGGGCGTATTGCCCTACGCAATACAAGCCCTGAACCAGTGGAGCCAAATTCGATCCACCCACAAAAAGGAGGAAGCACTATGAGCAAAGACTTCAGCAGCATGGAGGACAGTAACCGGTCTTCAAACCCCAGCATCCACGAGGTGCTGGCCGCCTCACGCAGAACGTTCCTTAAAGGCGGTGCGGCGATGTCGCTGGCGTCAGTGTTGGCCCCCTTGGCTGGTTGTGCGGCTTTGGCCAGTGGCCAACCCAAGATCGGTTTCAAAGGGGTTGCGGTGGGCATGGGGGACGCCTTGGTCGTGCCCGATGGCTATGTGGCCACGCCCCTTGCGCCATGGGGCGAGCCGGTGGGGATCGCGGGCAACATGCCTGAATTCAAAATCGACGGCTCCAACACGGCGGCCGAGCAAGCGGTCCAAATGGGCATGCACCACGACGGACTGGCCTTTTTCTCTCTTGATGGCTCCCAGCGCGGCTTGATCGCCATCAACCACGAGTACACCGACGACGGCTTGTTGCATGTGGGCGGCTTCAAGAATATGGACCCCGAGAAGGTCCGAAAATCGCAAAATGCGCACGGTTTGTCCGTCATTGAAGTTGAACTGAGAAACGGCCAATGGGACATGGTTCGCCCCTCGCGCTACGCCCGCCGCTTCACGATGCAGGCACCCTTTACCCTGGGCGGCCCAGCTGCAGGCCATGTCCTGATGCGCACAGCAGCCGATCCTGCGGGGCGAACTGTCTTGGGTACGCTCAACAACTGCGCGAGCAGCAAAACACCCTGGGGCACGTACTTGTCGGGGGAGGAGAATTTTGCCTTTTACTTTGGAGGTGCCGACAAGCCCACGCCGGACCAAACTCGCTGGGGCGCACGCAAGGATGGTTTGTATGCCTGGGACAAGCACGATGCGCGTTTTGACCTGAGGCAAAACCCCAACGAATACCACCGTTTTGGCTGGGTGGTTGAAGTTGATCCGATGGACCCGGGCAGCACCCCGATCAAGCGCACGGCCCTGGGGCGTGCCGCCCACGAAGGTGCCTGGGTGGGAGTGACCAAAGACGGCCGCGCTGTGGTGTATTCAGGTGAAGATGCCCGCTTTGAATACATCTACAAATTCGTCAGCCGCGACCGAATCGCCCCGGCTGGCAACGGGCTGACCCAGGCACAAGCCAACAAGGAGCTACTGGACCACGGCACCCTGCATGTGGCCCGGTTTGATGCCGATGGCAAAGGCCACTGGCTGCCGCTGGTGCATGGACAAGGGCCGCTTGACGCTGCAAACGGCTTTGCTGACCAGGGTGAGGTGCTCATCAAGGCCCGCCAGGCCAGTGACCTGCTGGGCGGCACCAAAATGGATCGCCCTGAGTGGTTGACCATTGATCCGGTCAGCGGTTGGGTTTATTGCACCCTGACCAACAACAGCCAGCGAGGCGAACCGGGCGAACCGGGCAAACCGGGTGTCGATGCGGCCAATCCACGGGCTAATAATGTCATGGGCCAGATCATTCGCTGGAAAGACGAGGGCGACTTCGACGGGCGCCGATTTGAATGGAACCACTTGGCTTTGGCGGGTGATCCGGCCAATGAGCGGGCAGAAGCCAGGGGCAACATCAAAGGCGACATTTACGCCTGCCCCGATGGCATCACTTTTGACGCACGGGGTGTGTTGTGGATCCAGACCGACGCCCATGCCACCCAAATGTACAAGGGTGAGCTGGAACGCATTGGCAACAACCAGATGCTGGCCTGCGATCCGGTGAGCGGCGAGACTCGCCGTTTTCTGACCGGCCCCACCAATTGCGAAGTCACCGGTGTGGCGCTCACCCCGGATGGCAGCACCATGTTTGTGAGTATTCAGCATCCGGGCGAAACGCCCAGTGATCGCAGCGACCCTGCCGAGCCGGCCAAGTACTCCAACTGGCCCCAATACCTGCCTGGCGGCCGTCCAAGATCGTCGATCGTGGCGATCCGGAAGAAAGATGGTGGCGTCGTCGGAACCTGAATCGTCGCTTTTGAAATTGCCTGGGGCCGCTATTTCGCTGATGCCCGTGGCTTGGGGTAACCCAGGCGCGCCAGTGCCTGCTTGACCCTTGCATCAAATGCGTCGCCCACCGTGTCTATGCCCTGATCCACCACGTTGCTGGCGTCGGTGATCTTGTTTTTGAGAAGGTCCGCATTGGTGTCGATGGCACCTCTGGCTTGGGACTCCAGTTTTTCACCCGCTTTGATCAAGGCCTCAAAAGCCTGCTCTCCCCGGGTGCCCGTAGTGGTGGTGACTTTGGCCAACGCGCCCAAGCCAGCAAGCCAGATCGCGCGCTGGGAGTCAATGAGTTTGAGCGAGGCGTCACGTGTCAAATGAACCACTGTGTTGACTTTTTTCCGGCTTTTGGTGGCAACTTGTTTCAGGGTTGGACGTGCGGTTGGCGCAGATGGTTTGAGCTTGGTGTGGGCTGCCACCGTGCGGGTGCGCTTTCTGGCTGCGGCGACGGGCCGCGCAGCACGGGGTTTGCGGGTCAGGGTGGTCTTGGGAGCCTCGGCCTCTGCGCTGGTGGGGGTGGTCGCCATGGGTACTTTCTGTGGGTTGATAAAACCGGCTTCCCGGGTCTTGGTGCCTCATGCTCAAGCCTGAGGCACCGTCACACTGCAAATTGTTGGTGACAATCGGGTATCGTCAAATGATGATCCGCAAAAACTCCCTCACTTTTTTCGGCCGATTTGAGGCCGTGGACGCCTTGCGCGGGCTGGCCATGGTCTGGATGACCGCGTTTCACTTTAGCTATGACCTCAATCACTTCGGTTTTTGGCAGCAGGATTTTTACCGCGACACTTTCTGGACTGGCCAGCGCACGCTCATTCTGAGTCTGTTTTTATTTTGTGCCGGGCTGGGCCAGGCCATTGCCCTGGCTCAGGGGCAGAGCTGGCCCCGGTTTGGGCGTCGTTGGGCGCAGATCGCGGGTTGCGCGCTGCTGGTCAGCGCGGGTTCGTGGCTGATGTACCCGCAAAGTTTCATTTACTTTGGCGTGCTGCATGGCATGGCCCTGATGTTGATCATCGTGCGTCTCACAGCACACTGGGGCCGTTGGCTGTGGCTATGGGGCACTGTAGCAATTGCTATTAAATTTGTTTATGCCTACTTAATTATTACGCCGGCTACAGGCCATTTTGTTGAAATAATGAACTCCCCCCTGCTCAACTGGCTGGGCCTGGTCACCCGCAACCCGGTGACGGAAGACTACGTGCCGCTGCTGCCTTGGCTGGGGGTGATGTGGTGGGATGTGGCAGCAGGTAGGTGGTTGACGCGCCATCGCCCTGCATTTTTCACACAGCCCGTGCCAGCTCCGCTTAAACCGTTGGTTTGGTTGGGCCGCTGGAGCTTGACGTATTACATGCTGCACCAGCCGGTATTAATTGGGGGGCTGATGGCGGTGAGCTGGGTGCTGAAGTAAGGGGAGGCGAGCCGCACAGATTCATCAGCAAAGATATATCGCTACTGACCGAAGGTGGGTCAAGTCTGATCTTGTGTATTCCCGGAGCACTTCGCGCCATTTGTTTTTTGTCAGTTGTCTGGATTGCAGCGTCAGAGGGGCTATATATGCTCAAATTAGTGAGCCTCTCACTCAGATTTACGATTAGGTGGCACTGTCCTTAATGCAGCGAAGCGAATATTCGTAAGCGTCGCCCGTTTTTGATGCCGCAGACTCTCAAGGAGAGACGAAATTTGCTACCAGAACTAAAAGGAAATCAGATGACCCAAAGATCTTCCTTCATTGGCGAACCGGAAGCTGAAGAAACACTCAGGAGCTCCCTGACGTTGGCGCAGTTTTTTGCCATCGTTGAGGGGTCTGACGATGCCATTGTTACCAGAGCTTTGGATGGCCGGGTAACCAGTTGGAACTCCGGAGCACAGAATATCTTTGGTTATACCGAACAGGAAATGCTGGGCAGGTCACTGATCGCGCTTTTTCCTCCAGAACTCATAGAGGAGGAGTCCTACCTCCTCGGGCAGGTTTTGGAGGGGAAGAAAGTGGCCCACTTTGAAACAGAGCGTCTGCACAAGACCGGTAAGCGCATCAGCGTTTCGGTCACGATCTCACCCCTTCGTGACCAGAATGGCCTGATCATCGGGGCTTCAAAAAATGCCCGTGACATCACCCAGAAGGTCAAATTAGAAGCCGCAGCGAATCTTGCCAATGCCATTTTCCTCTCAACTGATGATGCTGTCATTGGAAAATCCCTGGACAGCATTGTGACCAGCTGGAATCCGGGAGCGACAAAGATCTTTGGCTACCAAGCTGAAGAAATGATTGGGAAATCCATTCAAAAGCTTTTCCCGATCGACCGAAAAGTAGAAGAAACACTTATTCTGAAAAGAATTCGTGACGGTCAGACGGTTGATCATTTTGAGACAGTGCGAGTTTGCAAGGATGGGCGAAAAGTTGACGTCTCAGTCACTATTTCACCTATTCGAGATCATCGAGGGCGCATCATTGGTGCATCCAAAATAGCCAGGGACATCACATCCCAGAAAGTAGCCGAGACCCAACTTCGCCTGACGTCCCAGGTGTTCACATCGACGAGTGAAGGGATTTTGATTACCGATAGCAATGGCCTGATTGTTGACGCGAACATTGCTTTTTCTCGCATCACCGGCTTCTCGCGTGAAGAGGTTCTAGGCCGGGATCCGCAGACATTTAGATCAAGCCGACAAAGCCCATCGACTTTCCGGCGAATTAGACGAGCTTTGATGCGGTACGGTGAATGGAAAGGTGAGATCTGGAGCCGGCGCAAGGATGGAGGAAGTTACTCGGTGTTGTTGACGGTAAGCCGGGTCTGTGACACTGGAGGTCTGGTTAGCAACTACGTAGTTCTTTTCTCCGACATCACCCCGCTCAAACTTCAACAAGAGCGACTGGAGCACAGTGCGCATTTCGACGTGCTGACCAATTTGCCCAATCGCTTGTTGCTGGCTGACCGTCTAAAACAGGCTATGGTGAATTGTCAGCGCTCTCAGCAATTGCTGGCGGTGCTGTACATGGACATCGACGGGTTCAAGTTCATCAATGACAACTACGGCCATAGCGTTGGTGATGAACTTCTGATTGCCATCTCGGGACAGATGCGATCTAGCCTGCGCGAGGGTGACACCCTGGCAAGGATCGGGGGTGATGAGTTTGCGGCAGTACTGACGAACCTGGGCACCATTCAGGAATGCCTGCCGCTTTTGGATAGATTGCTTGCAGCTTGTTCGCAGCCGGTCGAGCTGAAGGGTTGCATGTTGAATGTCACTACCAGTATTGGCGTCACTTTTTACCCAAGTGATGATGTCGATGCTGATCAGTTGCTTCGCAATGCCGACAATGCGATGTACGAGGCCAAACGTACTGGGAAAAACCGTTTTCGCATTTTTGACGCCGCGCAGGATACTGAGTTCAAGAAGACTAACAACCAGTTAACCCGTATTGAGCAGGCATTGGCTGACCACGAGTTTGTTCTGCACTACCAGCCGAAAGTCAATATGCGCACGGGTGTTGTGGTGGGAGTCGAGGCCTTGATTCGCTGGCAGCGGCCAGATTGTGGTCTATTGCTGCCTGGAACATTTTTGCCATTGATTGAAAAACACCCCTTGAGCGAAAGACTGGGTGATTGGGTTCTTGAATCAGCGCTTCAACAAATGGATGCCTGGTTACGCACTGGGTTGAACCTGCCGGTTAGCGTCAACATCAGTGCACGGCAATTGCAAGACGACGCGTTTGCAATCAAGTTGAGTCAATTGCTGGCAAAGTATCCGAGTGTGATGCCTGCCAACGTCGAACTGGAGATTCTGGAGACCAGTGACCTGGAAGATATTTCCTTGGTGCAGCGAATCATGAGCGCCTGTCATGACATTGGGGTCAATTTCTCGCTTGACGACTTTGGCACTGGTTATTCATCTCTTACTTATTTGAATCGACTTCCAGTTCAGACTATGAAGATAGATCAGAGCTTTATCCGCGACATGTTGGTCGATTCGGGTAATTTATCGATCGTTAAGGGTGTCATCGGGCTGGCCAATGCATTCAATCGCAATGTCATTGCAGAAGGGATAGAGACAGCAGCACATGGCTCCAAACTGCTGGATCTTGGCTGTGAATTAGGTCAAGGCTATGTGATTGCACGCCCTATGACAGCAGAGCAAATTCCCCTATGGATCACCAATTGGATGGGGCTACCTCAGCAGTTGGCTGATTGAATCGAATGTTGCGAGATCAGCGCAGGGTTACTCGAAAAACCGCGAACTTTCAGACTCGAAGAATTGATTCAGATTACTTCCCTTAGCCGACGACCGATTTCACTCGTTGTTGCTGTTTGCAAATGGGCACCACAGGGCTTGTGCATTTTTGTGGCTCTAGCCCTGGCCGTGTAGACAACAATTCTGGCAAAAAAAAGCAGCTCAAGAGCCGCTTTTTCTGGGTAACCCGCAGGCTTATTCGACCTTGGCCTTGGCGCGCAG
>JAUXQA010000185.1 GCA_030683195.1 Rhodoferax sp.
TGCTGGCAGAAATTTCCGACTGACAACGCTCGACTCCGGCTTATACGAAGCCTCGACCAACCTACTCCGAGTGGAGCCGCGTCTGGATGGCAGCAATCGAGATTTACCGCCAGACTTGCAGGAAGAAGCGAGTACGCCCCACTTCTTTTATATGGATCCAGATCTGGGTAGCCTGGCAAAACAAATGGCTGGAACATGGCAAAAAGTCGACACTCTGGTCGGCATGATGCATTCCACGCTTACAGCACGCTCAGCCACTTGCATTTTGAGTTTTCAGCGCGATACCAACTTGAGACAATTGGCGGAGGCAGTTCATACCCTGCGGCTGAGTTTGGGACGACATGCTCAGATTGTGGTTCAAGAAAAGGGGGCGTCCTTGCGATATCAAAACGAAGCACTTTTGATGAGGCTCGGGCTCAATCTGGTTGTTCACAGAGACGTGCCAAGCGGTCGATTGCCTTTGCTATTGGAATCTCTGAACGGCCAAAGCTTCAACAGAAGCGTCGCGATCAATTTTGAAGCTGCTTTGGCAAGCGTTTTACCAACCAGATCTAGGGGATATCTATTGCCATTGCGCTTTGTCCGTGAGGTTGACTCCATTCTCGACCCATCCGATACGCTGAATATCCCTTGCGCGATGATCGTCGGTAAGCCAGGGTACGGTCTGACAGCCGCTGACATTCTGAAAACCATACGGATGTCGCGCCCCGGCGACCTGATATCTGCAGACAACGAGTTCTGTTACCTTTTTCTAAATGCCTGCCCGCAGTCAGTTATGTTGGCAACCCTCGAACGGATACTTGGGGTACCCTTAGACGCAGCATTTCAAGACATCACATTCATGATTCTGCGTGAAGAGATTCAGTCCGGTTTGGCCGCCTTGACTCGTGCGGCGGAACACAGCGATTTGCCTGACTACTCTAGTCTTACCCCGGCCCTTTTAACAGCGCAGCAAGAACCAGATAGATCAATGTCGCTTAAAGTTGTAATGCCTGCAAGTAAAAGTAATGAAGACAAGCCCAAAGAGACCGTGGCCAATGAAGAGCCCATCACAGCTTGTAAGGAGCAAGAAATTGTTCAGGCTCAACCAGCCATACTGAAATTTTCAACATCAAAGCCTCAGACAGTGACACCAGTTGCGGCTGTCAACCGTTTGGTGACTCCCCCCAGACATTTGACCGAACAATCCCAAGAACCTCCGGATAAGGAGGTCTTGTTTACTTATGGAGACACAGCTGTGAATCCATCCTTCGGGCGAAAAGAGGCTCCGCGGGCAACTCGTAGTGTTCAAGCAAACGCGCTCCAAGCAATTGAGAGCTAACGCTTACCCAAAAATGACTGGTGGTGCAAGCTGGTACCCACAGGGCTGTAAATCAACCAAGAATCCAAAGAATTGATATGAAATCAAGCCGCTCATCATCCATCGGACGACCAAAGGTGGTTAGTCGCACCAACGCATGGGGAGCGGTATCCCTGTCAGCAGTTCTTTGCTTCCCCTTTTCCAGCCAGGCCCAAACCAAAGATACCCCGCCTAGTACAGAACTGAACCCCATAAACGCGACGACACCACTTGGCGGGCCTATGTTTATAGCCCCATTCAAGTACATACCGCAAGCCGGGATGCTCAGCCCCTCTGAGACAAATGTGCAGCAGCCCAAGCGAAAGCCAGAGCAACAGCGAATCGTCGATCTAAATGCGGCAGGTGACTATCGTGCCGCAGGTACCGAGGGCCTCGCTTTGATGGCAATAGAAAAACAGGACGAAGACCTGCAATTGATTGTTGCCAACAGCTTGGCCTGGACGGGACGTACCAAAGAGGCTGTTCCGACGTATCAGGGCTTGGTCAACGGAAAATATGCCAACGAAGCGAACGTGGGATTGGCAAATCTCCAGCGGTGGAACGGCCGCGATGACTTGGCTGCACCGATTTATCGCACCGTTCTGGCGACGTCCCCCACCAACTCAGATGCACTGGAAGGGCTGGAGTTGGCAACACGAGAATTGAGCCCGCGCACCACGCTCAGTGTGGGCGCATCCAGCGACTCTTCTGACGTTCAGAATCGCTCGAATATGATTAATCATCGTTGGCGCGATAAAAGTGGGTCCACCATTATGGAAATAGAGACCAGTGCTGTGAAGAACTGGTTGCCCAACATCGAAACCCGCCAGCAAGACCTGACTGTGCGATACGAAAGCCTGGCTCTGGACCTCAAACCGAGCATGGAGTTGAGTATGCCAACCGGGAGCAATCGCACTTTGTACGGTAGCGTTCGCGTCAAACTTGTTGAGGACGCGGTGTCCCTCAGTGCAGGCCGCTTGAACTGGGGCCGAATGACAACGAATCCAAACGCCTTGGCGCTAGGGCTGGCTGCTTCGCATCTCGGGGCAACAGCTGCTCACGGATTCACATTTGGCACGCTGCGTGGACGCTTTGACTACTACGACATCACTGACAACAACCGAATCATCAGCACCAGTGTGCACTTGGCCTCAAGTTGGAGGCCCCTGGGCAACAATTACAGACCGTTTGTTGGAGTGCAAACCCGCACAGCCCAGTTCACATCACCCAACTACTGGTCTCCTGAAATGGGGTCGGGCACGCTGTATGCAGGGCTGCTGGGCGAGTGGGGTAGTGCCGACTGGAACTTTTACACATCAGTTCAGGCTGGTGCACGTTTGTACGGTGACGCAGGTAAAAGCTGGGCTATTGCGGGCGGAGGCAAACGCTGGCTGTCCGACGATCTTGCGCTCAGCATGACATTTTGGGCGATGGAGAGCGTGAGGGACAGTGCCGCATACAAGGCGCAGTCCGCAACACTCAGCTTGGAAAAACTTTGGAGATAAAAAAATATCGCCGCTACGTTTGGGCTGTAGCTATCGTTGTCACCCTGACAACGATTCTGGCCTTTAGCTACCAATCTGTTCGCGAGCAGCAGGGCTCCTTCAGCTTGCTGCTTGAAAATTATGTCTTGTTGGCAATTACCATTTATCTGCTGATTTTCCTGATTCTGCTGATTCTTCGATATGCACTGCTGATTCTTTACTCATTCATGGACCATCTGGAGGGTTTGTCCAGCAAGCATGAAAAGCCTGAGAATCTTTACCGAGAAGACAGTTCGTTGCCCATGATTTCCCTGGTCGTTCCGGCTTACAACGAAGGGCTCGTCATTCAGGCAGCAGTCAGATCTCTTTTGAAACTTGACTACCCGAACTATGAAATCATTGTCATTGATGACGGATCAACTGATGACACCTATGAAAAAGCCCTTGAGGTCGCAAGAGAGCAGCAAGACATCACGATTCGAGTGATCACCAAGCGCAATGGTGGCAAAGCCGAAGCGCTAAACACGGGCATGACTGCTGCGCGAGGCGAATTTATTCTGAACATGGATGGTGATAGCAAGCTGTCCAGCAATACCTTACGAGCCTGTATCCGGCACTTCGAAAACCCAAAAATTGGCGCGGTGGCGGGGAACGTCAAGGTCATCAATCGGGAGAATATCTGGACCAAAATTCAAGCACTGGAATACGTTGAAGGCTTGGCAATGGCTCGCAAGGCACAAAGCTTTATTAGAGCCGTGAACATCATCCCCGGGCCACTGGGCATGTTTCGCAAAAGTGTGCTTCAACAGGTGGGAGGCTACGACCACGACACATTCGCTGAAGACTGCGATCTCACACTCAAGCTGCTGATGCGCGGATGGCATATCGCCTACGAGCCCACCGCCATCGCCTGGGTAGAGACACCCAGCGGCTTGCTCGACCTGCTTAAGCAGCGCTATCGATGGACGCGCGGTATTTTGCAGGCCACCACCAAACACAGTCACGCGCTTTGGCAACCCCGAAAAGCAGGAGTGAACTGCTTCATTTTGTGGTACATGCTGTTTGAAGGGATCATGTGGCCCTTTTCAACGCTCTTGGGCAATATTTTTTTCGCCTATATTGGTATTCAGTACGGGTTGGCGACTCTTCTTTTCTATTGGTGGCTACAGCTGACTGTGCTCGATGTGGTTGCAGCTTCCTATTGCGTCGTAATCGAAGAAGAGGAACCTTCGCTTATTCTTTATGCCATTATGTTTCGGCTTTTTTATATCAACATAATTGACGTTTCCAAGGTTTTTGCAACCATCGAAGAATGGCGCGGCCACACGATGACCTGGGGGAAACTGGAACGAGAGGGAAAACTCTGACATGGATCTTATTTCCATACTTGCGACGGTCATTCTTGTGACCACCATTGGCACCATGGTGGTGGGCGTTGGTGCGTATGTGGCTTTCAAAGTGCGCGACAAGCGCAAGCCTTCAAAGAAAAAAATTGACGACACTCTTGACGCCACGGGCCCAAACGACCCCATTTTCCTCAAACGCTATATTCCCGGGCCCATCACTGCGCCGTCTACACATGAGCAATGATTGTCTCGCTCGATGGTTGGGCCTTGCGTATGGAGCCTGACTTTCAAGATCGTCGTGCCGGGCGCCCATTCTTCAAGCGCATTGGCCCTTACCTACCGTCGGTGATGCTTTTAAGCGTGGCCGTCTCTGCGTTGATCTATCTGGCCGTCATGCAGTTAATGGGGTGGCGCACTCCCGTTTTTGGTGTAAGCGGAGGGCTGACCTATGCGACGCCTGCGGGCACAAGCGTTCTCTTGTATGCATCACCGAACACCAAAGCCTATCTCTCAGGAATCGGGGGAAATTACGAAACCTTGCTTGTTCCTTGGCGAGGGTATTTTTCCGAACGCAAACGCGCTTACAGGGAAGCCACAGATATTAGTCAGGTGCGCAATCTGAAAGAAGGCGTACTGGTACTGCCCTCTGCACTTTCATTGAATGACGAAGAGCGGGCGGAAATCCTGGCGTTCCGCATAAGAGGCGGGGCAATACTATCCACTTGGGCGACGGGCACCCGCAACAGCGGGGGCGATTGGGCGGGGTGGCAATTCCTTGAACGATTGGGCGTCCAAATGGTGGGTGAAATCCCGACCAGCGCGGACGGCCTGCATCTTGTTTTGAACGGTGAATCACCGGTATCTCACACACACCCTGCGGGGCAACGGATTGGAATAAGCAAGACTTCTGAAGCGCTTCTGAGAGTCAAAGGCGAAATGGTGGCTGGGCGCTTTATGAATTGGACGCGAGTTCACGATGAAGCTCGACGCGATGAAGGAGCTATCCTCTTTTCGGAAGCAAACGCATCTACTGGTCGAGTGGCGTTCTTTGCATTTGCAGAGACTATATGGGAATCACGCCCTATTGCAGCTTACGATTTCATTGACAATACGATTCAATGGCTACAACGTGAACCCGCCATCGTTGTTGCGGCCTGGCCCAATGGCAAGAGATCGGCCCAGGTCATGGAAATGGATACGGAGGATGGTTTTGCAAATGCCATTGCGTTTTCCTCAATGATGAAATCGCTTGATTATCCAGCTACCTTCTACCTCCTTACATCAATCGCCAAGCTGTTCCCTGAGGTGGTCACCCAATTGGCCAACGGCTTCGAACTTGGCTACCATGGTGATGTCCACGATAGTTTCAAGGGGCAGTCGAGCCAGCAGCAGGAACAGCGCATTCTGATGATGCAGTCCGACCTGAGGTCACTGTTGCCGGGCACCAAGGTTTTGACTGGATTTCGAGCACCAACCGAAGGCTACGATACAAACACAGAACAATTACTGCAAAAATACGGTATTCGCCATCACGCAGGGGATCCAAGTCGCACAGAGGGACGCATTCCCATTTTCGCCAAGCTCGAAGGGGTGCGCAAAGAAGACACGGTCATTGTTCTTCCGCGCACGCAGCGTGATGACATCAATCTTTACAGAGAAAGTCTGTCCGCTGAGCAGATGACTCAAGCATTGATCAGCGACTTTGATCTCGCTGTTGAGCATGGTGCACTGGGTTTACTGAGCATTCACAGCCAGAACTTCAAGGCGGACAGTCCGCTGGCCAAAGCCATGCCTGGCTTTTTGGTGCATATGAAGCAGCGCGGCAAAGAGGTGTGGGTAGCACCAGCCGGGGATGTCGCAAATTGGTGGCGTGATCGCGAGCGCTTCAAACTATCCTCAAGGAACACTGGCAGGCGACTCGAGTTCAACATCACTGTCACGGGCGAGAAGCCCATAAAGGGCGCAGGCTTGGTCATAATGCTGCCGCAAAAGGGCATTACAGCGACCGTGCAATCAACCAAAACAGATGGCGTAAAACCAACTGTCACGAAGATCGATAGCTACAGGGCAGCCGTTGTTTTCGATTCACTGCAACCGGGGAACTATGTTTATCAAGCCACCTTTGCGCCCTGAATTACAGACAGAGGGTCAGGTGCCTACATTGGTTGCCCAACTTGGGTACGGTGGATTGATTCCATTTGTCGTCCTCGCAACGGCAATATGGCTCGCAGATGCAAATATCTCAGCACATTTGAGCCTGGCGCTAGTCGGCTACGGCGTGAGCATCGCCAGTTTTTTAGGCGCTATTCACTGGGGTTTCGCCATGCGCAACACCACTCAACAGCATCCGGCGTCTTATGTTTGGGGTGTTACCCCGAGCTTGCTAGCATGGCTAGCACTGCTGCCAACGCCGGCATTTGGGTTGTGCATCTTGGCGATGTTGCTGTGGGTGTGTTATGCGGTGGATCGTGTTGCGTACACCCGTTTCAACTTACAACACTGGCTGCCAATGAGGCTCAGATTGACGATTGTCGCCAGTGCCAGTTGTGCTGGCGGAACAATTGGCTTGCTGCTGTGACGTCATATGCGATGGTGTCCACTTGCAAATGAGCGATTCGCCATACTCACGAACCTGGTCATCATTCAAAGACTCCAGTTGTAGTGGATGGTAATAGGCGCGTGGTCAGAAAACTTTTCATCTTTGTAAATTGCTGCTGTGACTGCTCCACAAGCCATTGCTGGCGTGGCGAGGTGGTAGTCCAAGCGCCACCCGACATTCTTTGCATAGGCCTGTCCGCGATTGCTCCACCATGTGTACGCTTCGTCTGTCGCGGTCGGGTGTAACTGCCGATAGACATCCACCATGCCTGCTTCGCTCAATAGCCGTGTCATCCATGCGCGCTCCTCCGGCAAAAAACCCGAGTTCTTGCGGTTGCCCTTCCAGTTTTTCAGGTCAATTTCCTGATGCGCGATATTCACATCTCCGCAGAGAATAAATTCACGCTCAGCCTTGAGTCGGTTCAGGTGGGGGTAGAACTCATCAAGGAACCGAAATTTGGCCTGCTGACGCTCATCCCCCGAAGACCCACTGGGAAAGTAACAACTGATGATGGAACGCTTGTTTGATAGCGTGTCAAAGCGCAGTTCGACGTAACGTCCCTCTGCGTCGAATTCTGGCGAGCCGTATCCCACCAGAACTTCGCTGGGCTCATGCCGGGTGTAGATGCCCACACCCGAATACCCTTTCTTCTGGGCAAAATGAAAATAGCCGTTGAGGCCTGCCATAGACTCAAATCGGCCCTGCATATCAGGGGCCTGCGCCTTGACTTCCTGCACACAAATACAATCAGGTTCGGCCTTCGTGAGCCAGGCTTCCAAGCCTTTGGATGCGGCAGAGCGGATACCGTTGAGGTTGAGGCTGGTTAATTTAAACAAGGAATTCCTCATGTCTGAGAGTGTCAAAACGAAAACAGAACTAACGGGACAGCAAGATGCACTAGCCCAGGATTTTGTACAGTTTGCAGTGGACTGTGGCGTACTGCGATTTGGCGAATTCAAAACCAAAGCAGGTCGCATGAGCCCCTATTTCTTCAATGCCGGCCTGTTCGACGATGGGGCCAAACTCGGACGACTGGCGCAATTTTATGCGCAGCGACTTTTGGCCAGTGGCATTGAATTCGATATGATTTTTGGTCCCGCTTACAAAGGCATTCCATTGGGGGCAGCCCTGGCCGTGGAACTGGCCCGGTTAGGTCGCAACGTCCCTTTTACCTACAACCGCAAAGAAGCAAAGGATCATGGCGAGGGCGGCTCGCTGGTGGGCGCGCCGCTCAAGGGACGGGTGCTGGTGGTGGATGACGTCATGTCAGCCGGCACAGCCGTGCGCGAATCCATTTCCATTATCCAGGCGGCGGGCGCAACGGCGCATGCGGTGGTCATTGCATTGGATCGTCAAGAAAAGGCGACCGAGAACGGTATGGACGTGAATCACAGCGCCGTGCAATATGTTAAAAATCAGCTCGGCCTGCAGGTATGCGCCATCGCGAAGCTTTCTGATCTAATGCATTACTTGGAGATGCACAGCGCGCAAGGTCTGGCAGACGATCACCAGCGCGTTCAGCTCTACCGTCAACGCTACGGGGTGGAAGAAGGATAAACATGCACATGCGCGGCTCGTCGGGGAATTGCCTCAGACCCCTGTTGTTGAGGGCGATCCAGGGCTCCCTTGTGCTGTGTCTGGTGGCCTTTGAGTTGGCGCAAGCTCAGACAACGGAACCAGGAATTTACACCTGCACGGACGCGCGGGGCCGCAAACTGACATCGGACAGACCTATCCCGGAATGCAACGACCGCGAACAAAAACTGCTAAACCCAAGCGGAACCGTCAAAGGCAAATTGGGGCCTACCCTGACCGCACTGGAACGCACCGAGCTTGAACTCAAGGAAAAAGTGGCTCAGGAAGAACGCGCCCGCATCAACGAGGAAAAGCGACGGGATCGGGCATTGCTGACTCGATACCCCAACAAGGGTGTTCACGACAAAGAGCGCGCAGAGGCACTGACTCAGGTCGGCGTGGTCCGCAAAGCTGCAGTCAACAGAGTGGAAGAACTCTTGCGTCAACGCTCAGAGGTCAATCTGGAAATGGAGTTTTACAAAAAAGACCCGACCAAGGCACCCGCATCTCTGCGGCGTCGAGCGGATGAATCAGCTCAAAGCATCGCCATTCAGAACCGCTTTATCGCAGACCAGGATGCCGAGCTCAAACGCGTCAACGCACGCTTCGACGATGAACTGATGAAGCTCAAGCAGTTATGGGCCCTACATTCCCCCACTGAGCCGCCTGCGTCCAGCAAGCCTCGCTGAGGCAAAAAGCAGCATCCGGCCACTTGAAACGAGGACAGCGGCTGGCTTGGGTTAGCCGAGCTTCTTGCGCAACAGATCATTGACCTGCTGCGGATTCGCTTTGCCTTGGCTGCCTTTCATGATCTGCCCCACCAGCGCGTTAAGAGCCTTGCCGTTACCGGCCCTGTACTCCTCCACGTTTTTCGGATTGGCCGCCAGCACGGCGTCCACAATCTTTTCCAACTCACCGGCGTTGCTCATCTGCTTCAAACCACGGGTTTCAATCAAACCGTCAACCTCATCGCCTTCGCCATTCCACAGGGCGTCAAACACCACGCGTGCAGCGTTATTGGAAATCGTGGCATCGCTGATTCGGGTGATCAGGCCCGCGAGTTGTGCAGCGGATACTTTCGTCTGACCAATGCCGATTTCGCTGGCATTGAGCCGGCGCGACAACTCGCCCATGATCCAGTTGCTCGCCAGCTTGGGCTGGCCGCAGGCTTTGGCCGTGGCCTCGAAATAAGCCGCCATTTCACGGCTTTGGGTCAATGCGGTGGCGTCGTAGTCTGACAGGCCATAGTCCGCCTCAAAGCGCTGCGCCATGATACGGGGCAATTCGGTCAACTCGGCGCGAACGCGCTGCACCCAATCCTCCCCAATCACCAGCGGTGGTAGATCGGGGTCGGGGAAATAGCGGTAATCGGCAGCGTCTTCCTTGGTACGCATGGCACGGGTTTCACCGGTATCCGGATTGAACAGAACGGTGGCTTGTTCGATCGCGTGGCCATCCTCGATCTGCTCGATCTGCCAACGTACCTCATAGTCAATCGCCTGCTGCATGAACTTGAAGCTGTTCAGGTTCTTGATCTCGCGACGCGTGCCAAACGGCGCACCAGGCTTGCGCACCGACACATTGGCGTCACAGCGGAAACTGCCTTCCTGCATGTTGCCGTCACAAATTCCGATCCAGGTCACGATCTTGTGCAGTTCCTTGGCATAGGCTACAGCCTCGGCGCTGGAGCGCATGTCAGGCTCGGTCACGATCTCCAGCAGGGGTGTGCCAGCACGGTTCAAGTCAATGCCGGTTTGTCCAATAAAATCTTCATGCAGCGACTTGCCGGCGTCTTCCTCCAGATGGGCGCGAACCAGGCGAACGGCCATCTTGTCTTCGCCCAAAATGAAAATGATCTCTCCGCCCTGCACCACCGGAATCTCGAACTGGCTGATCTGGTAACCCTTGGGCAGATCAGGATAGAAGTAGTTC
>JAUXQA010000188.1 GCA_030683195.1 Rhodoferax sp.
ATGAACCTTCCTCCCCTTACCCAGCGTTTTGTCATGCACTTTGGTGAAATGGGCAGCCGCTGGGGTATCAACCGCACGGTCGGCCAAATTTATGCACTGCTGTACGTGTCGGCCAAACCCCTGAACGCCGATGACGTGGGCGAGGCGCTGGGCTTCTCGCGCTCCAACGTGAGCATGGGGCTGAAGGAGTTGCAGTCGTGGAATCTGGTGCGCCTGCTGCATCAGCCCAATGACCGGCGCGAGTACTTTCAGGCGCCCGAGGATGTGTGGGCCATCTTCCGGACGCTGGCTGCCGAGCGGCGCAAGCGGGAGATTGACCCCACGCTCTCCATGCTGCGCGACGCCTTGATGGAGCAGCCCGGTGTAGCTGAAGACATACACGCCCAGGCGCGCATGAAACAAATGCACGAGTTCATTGAGCGCATGACCGACTGGCTCGACGATGTGCAAAAGATGGATTCGGCCACGCTGGCCAGCCTGATGTCCATGGGCGCCAAAGTGCAAAAAATGCTGGAGATGAAAGACTGGGTGAAACAGGTGTTTTCGCCCAGCCCGGAGCCTCAGCCGCCTCTTGCCGCACCAAGCCCGTTGCCATTGTCTGACTCTGTTACGCCATCGACCGAGGTGAATCATGGAAAACTTTGACCCCGTCTTGCTGGCCCGCATCCAGTTTGCGGCCAACATGACTTTTCATATCTTGTTCCCCACCATCAGCATTGCCATGGGCTGGGTGTTGCTGTTTTTCAAAACCCGCTTTGTTGCCACGGGCCAGGCGCACTGGATGGAGGCCTACCAGTTCTGGGTGAAGATTTTTGCGCTGACGTTTGCGCTGGGCGTGGTGAGCGGCATCACCATGAGTTTTCAGTTTGGCACCAACTGGCCGGGCTTCATGAACACGGTCGGCAACGTGGCCGGACCGCTCTTGGCCTATGAGGTGCTCACGGCGTTCTTTCTGGAGGCCACCATGCTGGGCATCATGTTGTTTGGCCGGGGGCGGGTGAGCGAGCGGGTGCACACCATTGCGACCTTTTTGGTGGCGGCGGGCACCACGTCGTCTGCCTTCTGGATTCTGGCGCTGAATTCGTGGATGCACACCCCGGCGGGTTTCGAGATGATCAACGGCCAAGCCCATGTGACGAGTTGGTTTGAGGTGATTTTCAACCCCTCATTCCCCTATCGGCTCACGCACATGTTGCTGGCTTCGGGCTTGACCGTGGCGTTTTTGCTGGCTGGCATCAGCGCATTCAGGTGGCTCAAGGGGGACCGGGGTTTGGATGTGTACGCTTCGCTGCGCACTGGCTTGTATGTGGCAGCCCTGCTCATTCCCATCCAGATCGTGGTGGGCGACCTGCATGGCGTGAACACCCTCAAGCACCAGCCCGCCAAGATTGCGGCCATGGAAGGCATTTGGGAGACCCAGCGTGGCGCGCCCGCCGTGCTGTTTGCCCTGCCGGATGCAGCCACCCAGACCAACCGGTTTGAAATCTCGATCCCCAAATTGGCGTCTTTTTACCTCACCCACGACTGGAACGGCGAGGTCAAGGGCATCAAGGAATTCGGTGACAAACACCCGCCCGTGGCGCCTGTTTTTTATGCATTTCGGATCATGGTGGGCGTGGGCATGTTGATGTTGATGGTCAGCTGGCTCAGCGTCTGGCAAACCCGGCGGGGCCAATCGATCAAGCCCTGGCTGGCCCGGGTGCTGGTAGCCATGACCTTTGCCGGTTGGGTAGCATTGATTGCCGGTTGGTACACCACCGAGATTGGTCGCCAGCCCTGGCTGGTGCAGGGCGTGCTGACCGCTGCGCAAGCCGCCTCCGATGTGCCTGCGCCCCACATTGCCCTGACCCTGTCGCTGTACCTCACGCTGTACCTGGCGCTGCTGGTGGCCTACATCAGCGTGATCTTCCATCTGGCCAAGAAGGCGACCCTGAAGGAGGGTGCGCAGACCACGGGCCGCCTGCCACAGTTGAGCCGTCTGAACCCGGGAGCCGACCATGCTTGAACTCGTGCCTGACCTGACCCAGCCCGCTGGCTGGCTGCCCCTGGTGTTCGCTCTGGTCATGGCCCTGGCCATGCTGGCCTACGTGATCCTGGACGGCTATGACCTGGGCGTGGGTGTGCTGCTGCGCCGGGCGGATGACGAGGTGCAAAAGGACACCATGATCGCCAGCATCGGGCCGTTTTGGGATGCGAATGAGACCTGGCTGGTACTGGGCGTGGGCGTGCTGCTGGTGGCGTTTCCCCAAGCGCATGGCGTCATCCTGGGCTCGCTCTACCTGCCCGTGGCGCTGATGCTGGTCGCCCTGACCCTGCGCGGGGTGGCGTTTGACTTCCGCGTCAAAGCCAAGGCCGCGCACAAGCCGCTGTGGGACCGGGCGTTCTACACCGGCTCCTTGTTGGCGGGCTGGTCTCAGGGCTTCATGCTGGGGGGCTTGATCACTGGTTTCAAGGCAGATTCACCCAGCCAGCTCTTCAGTGCCCTGATTGGCTTGTGCCTGGTGGCCGCTTACTGCCTGCTGGGCGCCGGTTGGCTGATCATGAAAACCGAAGGCGCGTTGCAACTCAAGGCTGTGGCGTGGGCGCGGGGCAGCTTGTGGTTTACGGCCGCCGGCGTCGCGGCGATTTCAATGGCCACGCCCCTGGTAAGCGCCCGCATTTTCGACAAGTGGTTCAGTTTTCCCAATGTGATCATGCTGTTGCCGATTCCGGCCATCACCGTGGTGCTGTTTGTGGTGATGGCACGCAGCCTGAAGCGGCTGCCGGTGCGCCTGAGTCAAGGCAATCACTACGGCGCGGCGGTGCCGTTTGCCTGCACGGTGGGTGTGTTTTTGTTGGCGTTTTATGGGCTGGCCTACAGCCTGTTTCCCTGGCTGGTGGTGGATCGCCTCAACGTCTGGCAGGCCGCCAGTTCACCTGAGGCCTTGATGGTGATCTTTTACGGCGTGGTCATTGTGTTGCCCGTGATCATTGCCTACACGGTGTTTGCGTACCGGGTGTTTTGGGGTAAATCAACTGCGCTGAACTACTGAGCGCGCAGTCAGGCACGCAAGTCCCTATGCCCGGCGGGTGGGTCGATAATTCAGGCGACGGCGCAAGCCAGATGCCTGTGTTTACCAAAAAGACCTCACCATGAAAACTGCATTGATCCTGAACGGCCCCAACCTCAACCTGCTGGGTACGCGCGAGCCGGCTGTCTACGGCTCTCACACCCTGCCCGATGTCGAGGCCATGTGCGCTCAAGCCTGCGCCACCCACGGCTTTGCATTGGACTTTCGCCAGAGCAACCATGAAGGCGTGCTGGTGGACTGGCTGCACGAGGCCGGGCGCGCCCAGGCCGCAGGCTCGCTCGCGGGCGTCATCCTGAACGCAGGCGCCTACACCCACACCTCGGTAGCGCTGCATGACGCCATCAAGGGCACGGGTGTGACGCTGATTGAGCTGCACATTTCCAATGTGTTTGCGCGCGAGGCGTTTCGCCATCACTCCTACATTTCTCCTGCGGCCAAAGGTGTGATGTGCGGCTTTGGTGTGAACGGCTACCCGCTGGCGATTGCGGCGCTGGCGTCCTTGCAGGCCGGAGCCTGAGCATGGCCATGCGAACTCCTGAGTTGCTGGCGCCTGCGGGGTCGCTTGCCATGCTGGAAACTGCCATGGCCTTCGGGGCTACAGCGGTTTACGCCGGGCAGCCGCGTTACAGCTTGCGCGTGCGCAACAACGACTTTGGCAACATCGAGGTGTTGAAACAAGGGGTGGACCGCGCCCATGCGCTGGGTAACAAGTTTTATCTGGTGTCCAACATCTTTCCGCACGACAACAAGATCAAGAGCTACGTGAACAACATGGCGCCGGTGATTGCGCTCAAGCCGGATGCGATGATCATGTCCGACCCCGGCCTGATCCGAATAGTGCGCGAGACCTGGCCCGAGATGGAGATTCACCTCTCGGTGCAGGCCAACACGGTCAACTCGGCGGCTGTCAAGTTCTGGAAAAGCGTGGGTGTGGCCCGTGTGATCCTGTCCCGTGAGCTCTCACTGGATCAGGTGTCACAAATCAGGCAAGAATGCCCCGACACCGAGCTGGAGGTGTTTGTGCATGGCGCCTTGTGCATCGCCTATTCGGGTCGTTGCCTGCTCTCTGGCTACTTCAATCACCGTGATGCCAATCAGGGCAGCTGCACCAATTCGTGCCGGTGGGACTACAAAACCATGCCGGGCGTGGTCGATGCGTCGGGCGACATTCTGGCGCCGCAAGAGGCGGCCCAGCGTGAGCAGGCGCGCTCTGAGGTTTATATGATTGAAGAAAGCCAGCGCCCCGGCAGTTACATGCCGATTGAAGAAGACGAACACGGCACCTATGTCATGAACTCCAAGGACCTGCGCGCTATTGAGCACGTCAAGCGGCTGGTTGAAATTGGCGTCGATTCCCTCAAGATCGAGGGACGTACCAAGAGCCCGTATTACGTGGCGCGCACCGCGCAAGCCTACCGTCAGGCGATTGATGATGCTGTGGCCGGTCGCGAGCTTGACCCCGCTTTGCTGGGGCAGCTCGAAGGCCTGGCCAACCGGGGTTACACCTCTGGCTTTTTTCAGCGTCATACGCCCGGGTCCACCCAAAACTACCTGCGTGGCTATTCCGAATCGGGCCGCAGTTTGTATGTGGGCGATGTGCTGTCGTTTGACGCAGCGCGGGGCTTGGCCGAGGTCAATGTGCGCAACCGGTTTGCCGTGGGCGACTGGCTTGAGATCATTCACCCCACAGGCAACCACAACCTGCAGCTTGCCAGTATGGAAAGCGGGGAGGCGGCGCCCATGACCGTGGCGCCAGGCAGCGGTCATGTGGTGTGGTTGCCCCTGCCCGCCAGCGCGGTCGGTGCCTTTGTGGCGCGTTATGTGAGCGACAAAGAGTTTGAAGGCACGCCCAACGAGGTCATGGCCGCCGGGGAACCGGACTAACGGTTCATCTGCCAGTGTGGCCCAGTGAGAACTCAGGCGAGTATCTCGAAATGCCGCAGCACCTTGTCCGTCATCAGTTTTTGGGTGGCATCCTCATCCAGCCCGTCGAGTTGATCGCGCATGCGGGGCGCCATCTGCGTGAAGATATCCAGGACCGTCGGATCGAAGTGGCCGCCACGCCCCTCTTGCAAAATGCGCATGACCTGATCGAAAGGCATGGGCTCCTTATAAGGACGGCGCGAACTGAGCGCATCAAACACATCTACCACCGCAAAAATTCGGGCAGGCAGAGGGATTTTTTCTCCGGCCAGCTTGCGGGGATAGCCTGATCCATCCCATTTTTCATGGTGGCCACCCACTACATCCCGCGCGCCATCGAGCCAGCCGGCGCCGGTTACGATGTGTTCACCCTGCTCCACATGCGTGCGCATGATGGTCATTTCTGCATCGTCCAGTCGTCCAGGTTTGAGCAGGATGGCGTCCGGAATGCCAATTTTTCCGGCATCGTGCAAAAAACTCCCCGCAATCAGCGACTGCATCGCTGACCCTTTTAGACCCAAGGCTT
The DNA here is from genome assembly GCA_030683195.1 of Rhodoferax sp. Classification (GTDB taxonomy): domain Bacteria; phylum Pseudomonadota; class Gammaproteobacteria; order Burkholderiales; family Burkholderiaceae_C; genus Rhodoferax. Next base: position 5,521 of record JAUXQA010000188.1, read on the forward strand.
CGCCCAAGGTAGCAGCAAGCCACGCAACCCGGTAGTTGTGCGCGCCGGTGTCTGAGTCGCGCTTGGCAATCGCGCGCCCCAGCGCTTCCATCATGGCAATATGGGACTCCAGAACCTGCCTCGTCTTGCGCTCGTTTTCGCCCGCAAGATGGACCACCACCGGGTAAATGGCCGCGCCACAGATCAATGAGGCCAGACACACCATCAAGCTGACGATGAAGGCATCCGACAGAATCTGGTCATGCTGCCAGGTGGGAATGACCCGTACCCCTTCAAAATATCCCGTCACCGGGCCTTTTTCAGCGTCGCGCAGCGGAACGAAGACGCGCAAAATCGAAGGGTTGTTCGGCAACGCCAGGTTTTCATAGAAAGAATTCAGATATTTCGGCGTTCCATGTTTGGGGAGTTGCGGCTCCAAAAGATGCCCTGCCGGGGTCACCGATTCCGCCAGCTTTGTGCCATCAGCTGCATATATTTCTGCAATTTCAAACAGGCCACCGGTCAACAGGTGGGCCGCTTCCAGCGCTTGGGCTGCGGTCAGGGGCTCTGCCGACCGAACACGCCCTTGCACGGATAGAACGCGACGCGACTCTTCCTGGGCAAAAGCGACCACTTCCTTCTCGGCATTTTCACGTGAGACAAACCACGCCGCGGGGCTGGCGCAAGCGGCCAGGAGCACAGTGACCGTTGCAATGCGGCCTGCCGCTCGGCGATGAAAAGGGTTCATGTGTTGCCATCTATTCTTATGGGCTGGATAGGACTGAAAGTGTAAGCCAGCCCTCACCGGGGCGATCAGGGCTTCTGGTCATCCGCCAGTTCGGCCTGGACTTGAGCACGTGTCTTTTGCTGTGCCGGGGGTTTAACCGGGTAGCGCCCGGGGTACACCTCATTGAGCTTGCGGCTTCGGCCGCCACGCTCCAGCATCTCGCCCGTGCGGATGGCTTCTGCCAATTCGGCTTTTACTTGTTCACGGGTTTTGGGTTCAGAGGCAGACGTTGTTGCCGTTGAGAGTGCCGGCATGGCGGCCAGTGCCAAGAGTCCGGCCATAAAGTTGGTTTTCATTGCGTATGTGTTGGGGTGCACCCGTGCGAGCATCAGTTGAGAGACCTCCGACAACAACGCCCACCAGCTCGATTGAAAGGCTGTGGGCGTTGGACAGTCGAACTTGGGTGAGTCAGCTGTTTACAGCACCAGATCAGCAGCAGTCAGCGCGCTAACGCCGACCACCGCAATCTGGAATTCCGAAGCAGAGTCAGCGTCAGTGCTGATGTAGAGGTTGCCTTGGTTGAACCACACGGTGCCGGTCTGGTTGCCCGCAACGGGCGCGCTGCTCAAAAAGACAAAAGCCTGATTGCCCGCCAGCAAAGGGTTTGCATCGATGTCGCTCAGGTCGATATGGTCAGTATCGATCGACTTGAAGTCCCGAATTGTGTCGCGTGACTGACCTAAGCCAAGTTCGCTCAAAGCATTGAAATCAAACACATCCGAACCGTGACCCCCTGCGAGGTCGTCCGTCCCCTGACCACCAACCAGGATGTCATCGCCGTCACCGCCGGTCAGCGAATCGTTGCCCGCATCACCATACAAGTTGTCATCGCCATTCTGGCCATCGATGTGATCATTGCCGCCTTCGCCGTGATAGGCATCATCAAAGTCACCGCCCTGCAGGTCGTCACCGTCACGGCTACCGTGCTGGCCATTGAGATCGGTTGCAGCTGTCGTGACAGTTGTGCCGCCAACGTCGTAGGATTTTGAAATTTTCGCGAAGACACCATCGCCGTTGGCATCAGCGTAGACGGTCGTTTCGGTCACGCCGTGTTCCATTTCAGTCTTGATGACTTCGTTGGCCTGCACCGTCCAGGTCTCGCCAGCGTCCATGCTTTTAGCACGGGTGGTTCCGTGTTCGATCTCGAACACGCCGGTTACCGCACCATCAGTGACAGAGAACTTGTAGCCCTCTTGGCTGTTCTGCGTGACCGGTGTGTTGACGGAAACTTTCTGTGTGTCATAGCTCTTGCCGACTTTGCTGAAAATCCCGTCGCCGTTGGCATCGGAGTACAGGGTGGTTTCCATGCGGCCATCATCCCATTCGGTCTTGCTCACTTGACCTGTCACGGCGTCGTAGGACCAGGTTTCGTCAGAGTCCATTTTTTCAAACTTGACACGTCCGTTTTTGATCTCGGATACGCTGGTGACCTGGCCGTTTTGCAGGGTGAATTTGTAGCCTTTGGATGCGTCGTTGCTCATATTGATTCTCGGTGGTTGGTTGAAGAGTCTGTACTTTAGGTGGGCAGGATTAAGAGAGTCTTAAGAGGGCGCGTCATCGCACGGCGTCTCAGTGCACTGACCCCGGAGCTGCCCATAGACGGTGCGTGTCCAGTAGCAGTCTGGCATGCGCCTGCATCTCGTCAATGACGGCCGTGTCGGCAGCCAGCAGGGCCTCCAGGGCGCTGCGTCGTGCCAGCAGCAGGTCCGCCAGGGGGCTCTCTCCCAGCGCGTAGGCACGCGCTTGCAGCGTGGCGCTGCGTTCAATCTGTGTCTGTGCACTTTGCAATTGGCTGCGGGTGTGGCGTGCCTGCTCTACCTCGCTGGCGGTGCGCCAAGCCTCAGTCTCGATGCGCACTCGTTGTTGGGCCAACACCTGCTCGGCCATGTCGGCTTGAGCCAGTGCGGCCTGGGCGTCGGCCCGACGTCCGGCTCCTCCCAAAGGAATCGACACATACACGCCCAGCACACTCTCTTGCCCACTGCGCTCGCGGCTCGCCCGCACGCCCAACGTTGGGTCGCCCCGACGCTCCAGGGTGATCCGTTGCGCCTGCAGTCTGGCTTGCGCTGCCTTGGCCATGGCCAGCTCCAGCTCGTGGTTGTCCGTGAGGATGTTGGTGGCCCATTGCTGGGCGACTACTTCAGAAGACGACTGCGCGTTTGACCATGCGCTTCGGTCTGTGGTGCTCATATCCGTGGGGACAGGCAGGCCAGGGTACATGCGTTGTAGTGCCTGTAGCCGGACCTTGACCTGTCCTTGCGCCCTGGCCGCCAGAGCCGCTACCCGCGAGGCCTCCGCTTGAGCCGCAAGCAATTCAAGCGATGCGGCTTCGCCCGCCTTCACCCGCCGTTCGGTTACCGTCATCTGTTGCGCCACCAGCGCTGCCTGCTCCTGCAGCACAGCGGCACCGCGCACATCGCGCAATGCGTCAAACCACGCCGACAGCAGATTGCGAGCCGCTTCATGCCATGTGTCAGCCAGAGTCAGTTCTCCCAAACGAATTTCACTCCTGCCCAACAGTTGGTCTGCCTTCACTTTGGCGGGCCAGCGCAGGCTGGTTTCCAGGGCCACCTCGGCCTCAAAAAAATTGGCGCCTTCCCGTTCACTGCGCCGATTGGACGCAGCCTTGGCTACCCAGTCGTGTGGACCGGCTTGGAGGCGCTCGTTACGCGCCTGGGCCAACGGAATCCCCAAGTTGGCCGCACGCACTTGGGGCAGCTGGGCGAGCACGTGCATCACGGTTTGGGCAGGTGGCAGTACGGGTGGCACTGCGGGGGAAGATGTTTGGGCGCTCGCCATGCACGGTGCGCCGGTTGCGGCCCAAGCCACCACGACGGCGCTAGCGCAGCGCTTCAACGGAGATAAAAGAATACGTCGTATACGGCTCATGACAGGTCTCCAAATCTTCCAAAAACGAGTAGCGGTACGGTCCAGTAAACAATTTGTGGGCTGGGCAAGACAGCCCGCAGGGCATCAATGAGTTGGGGCACATGGCTTTGCACCATGGCCACTTGCACCATCACCCGGCGCGCACGCCCTTGCACCTGTTCCATGGCAGAGGTCAACTCCACATGCCCGCCAATACCCTGTCCGCGCAGCACGGTAAAGCCAGGGGCCAGGGCCGGCAGCGCCAGCAGCGCATCCAGTATTTCCTCTTCCAGGGCCTGGGGTACGGCCAGCGTCAGCAGGCAGTCGGGTTGGGCGCGTGACGGCGCCACGGCGGTTGGGGTTGTCTGATTCATGAGGTCACCTTGCGGGAAGGAATAGAAAAACGGCGGTACAAAATGGGCAGCAAGACCAAGGTGAGTAGCGTGGAACTGACCAGCCCCCCAATCACCACAATGGCCAGGGGGCGCTGGATCTCCGAGCCGGGGCCCGTGGCCAGAAGCAAGGGGATCAAGCCCAGCGCCGTGATGCTGGCCGTCATGAGCACCGGGCGCAGTCGGCGCAGTGACCCCTGGCGCACTACCTCCTGGATGGCCATGCCGCGTGCTGCCAGCTGGTTGAAGCAGGTCACCAACACCAGCCCGTTGAGCACGGCTATGCCCATGAGCGCAATGAAGCCCACCGAGGCAGGTACCGACAGGTATTCGCCTGACACGGCCAGTGCCACCACGCCGCCGATCAACGCCAGCGGGATATTGGCAAACACCAGAATGGCCTGGCGCAGGCTGCCCAGCGTGGCAAACAGCACGCCCACAATGAGGGCGAGCGCTACTGGTACCACCAGGCCCAGACGCGCGGCAGCCCGCTGCTGGTTTTCAAACTGGCCACCCCAGGTGATGCTGTAGCCCGCTGGCAACACCACTTTTTGGGCGACTGCGGCTTGTGCCTCACCCACAAACCCAACCAGGTCACGCCCACGCACATTGGCGCGCACCACCGACATGCGCGACGACTGCTCGCGTTCGATTTTCACCGGACCGTCGGTGACCTCCAGTCGGGCCAATTGGCTCAAGTTCACGGCTTGACCATCAGGAGTGGGAATGCGCAGCTGGGCAAACTGCTGAGGTGAGACCCGCAAGGCTTCGCTGCCCCGCACCACCAGCGGCACGCGGCGTGCCTCCTGCATCACGACGCCCACTTTTTGGCCCTCCACCAGCACGCGCAGGTCGTTCTGGATTTGCTCCACGGTCAGGCCCATGCGGCCGGCTGCCTGGCGGTCGATCTCGATGCGGTAGTACTGAACGCCCCCGTTTTGCGCGGTGATCACGTCTTCGCTGCCGGGCAGCGCTTGCAGTGTTTGCACAATCTCGCCGGCCAGGCGTCCGAGCTCGTCGGCGTTGGGGCCAAAGATTTTCACCGCCAGGTCACCCCGCACACCCGAGAGCATCTCGGAGGTTCGCATCTCAATCGGCTGGGTAAAACTCAGGTTGACTCCTGGAATCGTCTCGCCGGCCTGGCGAATGGCGTCGATCAACGCCTCCTTGGTTTTGAAGCGCCATTCTTCGCGCGGCTGGAGTACCAGAAAACTGTCGGTCTCGTTGAGTCCCATCGGGTCCAGGCCCAATTCATCCGAGCCCACGCGCGCCACAATACTTTTCACCTCGGGTACGGTCTCCAGAATGCGCCGCTGCAAGGCCAGGTCGGTGGCCACCGATTGCTCCAGGTGGATGGAGGGGAGCTTTTCCACCTGCATGATGATGTCGCCTTCATCCAGCGACGGCATGAACGACTTGCCGATGAACGGAAATAGTGCCAGCGCACCCGCCAACGCCAGCACCGAGGCCACCACCACCCAGCGTGAGTGGCGCAGTGCGGCATCCAGCAGCGGGGCATAGCCCGCCTCCAGCTTGCGGACCAGCCAGGGCGCGCCATGGTGACCTGTGCGCAGCGCCATGGAGGCCAACACCGGAATCACCGTGAGCGACAGCACCAACGAGGCGCCCAGCGCAAACACAATCGTCAAGGCCACTGGGCCGAATAGCTTGCCCTCCAGCCCCTGCAGGGTCAGCAGGGGTAAGAAGACGATCATGATCACCACCACGCCGGCGCTCACGGGCGTGGCGACCTCCTGTGTGGCGCGGTACAGGTTGTGCAGGTGTGACACACCGGGCTCGGCTTGGCGCGCCTCGATGTTTTCTACCACCACCACGGCGGCGTCCACCAGCATGCCAATGGCAATGGCCAGGCCGCCCAGCGACATCAGGTTGGCCGACAGCCCCCACTGCTGCATCAGGACAAAGGTAGCCAGGGCCGAGAGTGGCAGGATCAGGGCCACCACCAAGGCGGCGCGTAAGTTACCCAGAAACAGCAGCAGCAAGATAAGCACCAGCACAATCGCTTCGCCCAGGGCTTTGGCGACTGTGGAGACAGCGCGCTCCACCAGATTACCCCGGTCATAAAACGGCACGATCTTCACGCCTTTGGGCAGGGTGGGTTCAATCTCGGCGATTTTGGCCTTGACATCCCGCACCAGTTTTTGTGCATTGGCACCGCGCAGGCCCAGCACCAGGCCCTCTACGGCCTCGCCCTTGCCGTCTTGCGTGACACTGCCGTAGCGCGTTAACGCGCCCAGTTGCACGGTAGCGACATCGCCTACCCGCACCGCCTCGCCATTGCGCTGCAGCAGTGCGATGGCACGCACATCGTCCAGGTTGCGAATGCTGCCGTCACTGCGTACCAGCAGGGACTCCTCGCCGCTGGACAGGCGCCCGGCACCATCGTTGCGGTTGTTGGCTGCGAGCGCGTCCTGGAGCTGTTGCAGCGATACACGGCGCGCGGCCAGCGCAGCCAGGTCGGGCACCACCTCAAAGGTTTGCACCACCCCCCCCAGTGTGTTCACATCGGCCACGCCGGGGATGCCACGCAGGCGCGGGCGGATCACGGTATCCAGCAGCTTGCGCCGTTCGGCCAGGCTGGCATCGCCATCCACCGTGAACATGAACATCTCGCCCAGCGG
>JAUXQA010000385.1 GCA_030683195.1 Rhodoferax sp.
TGGTGTTTGTGGACCAGTCGCCCATTGGCAAGACGGCCCGCTCGAACCCGGCCAGCTATGTGGGTGCGTGGGACGCCTTGCGCGAGTTGTTTGCGAACGCGCCGCTCTCGAAACAGCGCAGTTACACGGCCAGCAAATTCAGCTTCAATAGTGGCGATGGACGCTGCGCCACCTGCGGCGGCTCGGGCTTTGAGCATGTGGAGATGCAGTTTTTAAGCGACGTGTATCTGCGCTGCCCGGACTGTGAAGGCAAGCGCTATCGGCCCGAGATTTTGGAGGTGACGATTGAGCGGACATGGGGCTCTGACCCCGTTTCTCGCTCCATGAACGTAGCAGATGTCTTGAATCTCACGGTCAGCGAGGCCGCCGAGCTGTTCAAGCAGGACCGCGATGTGATCCGCGCCCTGCAACCGATCATGGATGTCGGCCTGGACTACGTGAAACTGGGCCAGCCCGTGCCCACGCTCAGCGGCGGTGAAGCGCAGCGCCTGAAGCTGGCCGGTTTTTTGGCCGAGGCCGCCAAGAGCAGCACGGCCAGCCGCCAGGCCACGGCCAAGCGTGGAACGCTGTTCATGTTTGATGAGCCCACCACGGGCCTGCACTTTGACGACATTGCCAAGCTCATGCGCGCCATGCGCAAGCTGCAGGATGCCGGCCATTCGCTGATCGTGATCGAGCACAACCTGGATGTGATTCGCGCCGCTGACTGGCTGATTGACCTCGGGCCCGAAGGCGGTGACGCCGGGGGCGAGGTGGTGGCCTATGGCACGCCGGAGGACGTGATGCAGCACGCCACGTCGCACACTGGTCTGGCGCTGAGGGAGTACGCGGCCGCCATGGGTGGAGTGCATGCGGTGGGGGAGGCTTCAGCGGCCTATTTGGCGGATCGAGGCGTCGCAACCAGGAATGGGGGTCAGATCCCAATTCAGGACAACGGCATTTCCGGCGAAAAACATCAGAGAACGAAATTGGGCTCTGACCCCCGTTCCGCTCCCGCCGGAGAAAAATCAGACGCGTCAGACTGCATCCAGATCATCAACGCCCGCGAGCACAACCTCAAGTCCCTGAGCGTCAACATCCCGCGCGGCCAGTTCACCGTGGTCACCGGCGTGTCGG
>JAUXQA010000210.1 GCA_030683195.1 Rhodoferax sp.
CGCTGCGTATTTTCGGAATCATGCAAAACGACACCTTGCTTGCGATCCCGTTCTTCACCTTCATGGGCATTATTCTCGAAAGGTCCGGCATGGCCGAAGACCTTCTTGAAACTGTCGGCCAAGTCTTTGGCCCGGTGCGCGGAGGCGTGGCGATTGCCGTGATTTTGGTGGGGGCGCTTTTGGCGGCCACCACTGGCGTGGTGGCTGCTGCGGTAATTTCCATGGGCCTGATCTCCTTGCCCATCATGCTGCGCTACGGCTACAGCCGTACCATCGCCACAGGCACCATCACGGCCTCTGGGACGCTGGCACAAGCAATTCCGCCATCGTTGGTGCTGATTGTGTTGGCTGACCAACTTGGCCGCTCCGTGGGCGACATGTACTCTGGCGCGCTGATCCCCGGCCTGATGCTGGTGGGTCTGTACATACTTTTTATCGTGATCGTGGCTATTGTCAAGCCCGCCATGGTGCCTGCACTGCCGCCTGAAGCGCTGCTGTACAAGGAAGACAACGGCAAGTCCGGCCATCGCTCGCTGTTTGTACTGATTCTGCTGTGCGCGGGAGTGGGCTACGCCTGGGCAAAGGTTCATAACGGGCTGTTAACCCAATGGCTGGAGCGCGCCACACCGTCCCCAGGTGACGAAATTGTGATTTTGTCCTTGACCCTGGCGTCTCTTTTTGGGCTGGTACTGGCCATACTTAATCGCGTGACCAAGATGGGCCTGCTCTCCAAGCTGGCAGAGCAAGTGACTTTTGTGTTGATGCCTCCGCTGATTCTCATCTTTCTGGTTTTGGGCACGATTTTTCTGGGCGTAGCCACACCAACCGAGGGCGGCGCCATGGGTGCTTTAGGCGCCCTGATTCTGGCTGCTGGCAAACGCCGTTTGGGCATGCCCATCCTCAAGCAGGCTCTGGAGAATACGGCCAAGCTGGCCTCGTTTGTGCTGTTCATCCTGATCGGCTCCACCGTGTTCAGCTTTACTTTCAACGCCGCAGACGGTCACATTTGGGTAGAGCACCTGTTTGACGGCATGCCGGGCGGCGCCTGGGGCTTTTTGATTGTGGTGAACATACTGGTGTTCATCTTGGGCTGCTTTATTGACTTCTTCGAGATCGCCTTCATCGTCATCCCGATCTTGGCGCCCGTGGCTGAGAAGATCTTGCCAGCCCTCGTGCCGGGCATGACGCCTGACCAAGTCATGATCTGGTTTGGGGTGATCATCGCCATGAACCTGCAAACCTCTTTCCTGACGCCGCCGTTTGGTTTTGCATTGTTCTACCTGCGCAGCGTGGCAGCCAAGTTTGATTACAAAGACCGGATCACGGGCAAAATGATCCCATCGGTGAAGACCACCGAAATTTACAAGGGCTCAATCGCGTTCATCTGCCTGCAGTTGATCATGGTCACGGCCGTGATTGTCTTCCCCGTACTGGTAACCGGTGGCATTGAGAAAGTGGAAGCTTTGAGCGCTGACCAGATCATGCAGCAGTTGCAAATGCCTGATGCAGACGAACCAGCCGACGCTGCTGATACGCCCAAAGACGACGCTGCAGAGCCCGCAGCGGGTGACGAACCCGTTGACCCCATGAAAGCCATGATGGACGACGCCAAAAAGGACGGCGCAAAATAAGCTTCATCGGTGACACCCGACTGATTCACAACAAAGGGCCTTCGGGCCCTTTTTTTCGGGCTCCGTGCAGTGCCAACATACCTCTCACTACCCGGATGAACGCGAGTGTTGAAGACCGTCGGATTGATCCTGGATCAGGCCGCCAACAGTGTTGGCAAGTCCCATAAAAAAACCCGCAGAGTGCGGGTTTTTGAGGGTTCAGAAAGCAGTCAAATTACAGCTTTTGAGCCTGCATGAAACTGTCAAAACGAGCTTCGGTGAAGCGGAACCAAAGGTTCTGGTCTTTGCGGAAGGCAGAGTAGTCGTCGTAGACTTTTTTCCAGTTGGCGTTCTTGGTGCTGATCTCGGCGTACAAGGCCATGGACTCCTTGAAGGCCAGGTCCAGCACGTCTTTCGGAAAAGGCAACACTTTGGTCTTGGCGCCCACCAACTGCTTCAGCGCAGCTGGATTGCGAGCATCGTACTTGGCTTGCATTTCGGTGTGCGCATAGGCTGCAGCGCATTCGATGATGGTTTTGTTTTCAGCTGACAGGCCTGCATAAGCCTTGTCGTTGATAAACAAATCGAGCTGAGGACCGCCCTCCCACCAGCCAGGGTAGTAGTAAAACGGAGCCACTTTGTTCAGGCCCAGTTTCTGGTCATCATAAGGACCGACCCACTCGGCGGCATCGATGGTGCCTTTTTCAAGCGCCGTGTAGATCTCGCCGCCAGGAATATTTTGGGGCACGCCACCCATGCGCTCAAAAACGCGTCCGGCGAAGCCACCCACGCGAAATTTCATGCCCTTGATGTCTTTGACCGACTTGATTTCCTTGCGGTAAAAGCCACCCATCTGCGCGCCCGTGTTCCCCATGGGGAAGTTCACGATGTTGAATTTGGCGTAGAACTCGCGCATCAACTTGCCACCGTTACCCTGGTACATCCAGGCGGTCATCTGGCGGCTGTTCAGACCAAAGGGAATGGCGCAACCCAGCGCAAAGGTTTCGTCTTTGCCATGAAAGTAGTAGGGCGCGGTATGGGCCATTTCCACAGTCCCGTTTTGCACGCCATCCACGACGCCAAATGCGGGCATCAACTCACCGCCGGCATGGGTGGTGATGGTGAATTTGCCACCAGACATTTCACCCACTTTTTTGGCAAAATCGTCAGCCGCACCAAAAATTGTATCGAGGGCTTTGGGAAAGCTTGATGCCAGGCGCCAGCGAATGGCAGCACCCTGGGCATGGGCTGCGGGGGCCACACCAGCGGCCAGAACACCGGCAATGCCTGCGTGCTTGATTACGGAACGACGATCCATTTAATTCACTCCTGAGATTGATAGAGAAGTTTCTCGCGATGTGGATACACACCCCGAAGACCTATAAGAGTCAAGCGCGATTGTAGGAAGCTGGGCGACACGCCAATGTGGGGGTTTTCCCTCGAAAAACCTTACCAAACAGGGCTATTCAGAAAACCGCAAGCTAGAGATGGCCTGGCAAAAAAACAAATACAAATGCCTGTGAATTAATTTCACACCACAGCCTGGAGCAAGGGCTTGCTGTCCAGCATCAATGTAGCAAAACGCGCCCGAATGGACGCCTCGATACCGTGCGCATCCAGGCCCTGCAAAGCCAGCAACCGACCCGGGTCACCATGCTCGATGAACTCATCACGCAAACCCAATTGCAGAACCGGCCTGAGCACATCTGCCGAATGCAAAGCCTCCAGCACTGCGCTACCGGCTCCCCCCATCAACGCGCCCTCTTCCACAGTGACCAATGCCTCGTGCCGTGCTGCCACGGACAGCAGAAGCTCCACGTCAAGCGGCTTGGCCCAACGCATGTTGACGACGGTGGCGCCCAACTTGTCTGCTGCTGCCAGCGCCGGAAAAAGCAAGGTGCCGAAAGCCAGTATCGCAATACCTTTGCCGGCCCTTCGCACCTCGCCTTTGCCAAACGGCAGGCCTGAGAGCTCCAGCTGAACCCGTACGCCAGCCCCCGAGCCACGGGGGTACCGCACAGCCACCGGGGAGTCTTGCTCAAAAGCAGTTGACAGCAACTGGCGGCACTCGTTTTCGTCGGCCGGACAGGCAATACTCATGTTGGGAATGCAGCGCAGGAAAGGGATGTCATAGGCCCCCGCATGTGTCGCACCATCAGCCCCCAACAAGCCAGCCCGAGCCAACTCAAACACCACAGGCAAGTTCTGGATCGCCACATCGTTAATTAACTGGTCATAGGCACGCTGCAAAAACGTGGAATAGATCGCCACCACCGGCTTCATGCCCTCGCAGGCCAAGCCGGCAGCAAAGGTCACCGCATGTTGCTCGGCAATGCCCACATCAAAATAACGGGAGGGAAAGCGGCTTTCAAACTCCACCATGCCCGAGCCCTCGCGCATGGCGGGTGTGATCCCGACCAAACGAGCATCTTGCGCTGCCATGTCGCACAGCCAGGTCCCAAAGACCTGCGTAAAGGTCAGCTTTGGCGGAATGATGGGCTTTTGCAAACCAATGGCGGGGTCGAACTTGCCCGGGCCATGGTAGGCCACCGGATCAACCTCAGCCAGTTTGTAACCCTGCCCTTTTTTGGTAACCACATGCAAAAACTGCGGACCTTTGAGATGCTTGATGTTCTCCAGCGTGGGGATCAGCGAATTCAGGTCAT
>JAUXQA010000217.1 GCA_030683195.1 Rhodoferax sp.
CGTTATTGAGACATTTTTGGGAGAGATGAATGGCTTTTGTTGAACCTATCACTTTGAATACACGTGGCATCACGCTAGTGCCCTTGTCTATTGACCACGAAGCGGGGTTGCGCGCTGCTGCAGCCGATGGTGAGCTGTGGAACATTCGCGTCACCTCGGTGCCTGAACCTGAAAACACACGCAAATACATTGACGATGCGTTGACCATGCGCGAGGCGGGCAACCGATTTGCGTTTGCCGTGACTGAGACTGACACCAGCAAAGTACTGGGCTGCACCAGTTTTCATGACATCGTGCCCGCCGTTAAACGCGTGGAGATTGGCTGGACCTGGTACGCCAAAAGCATGCAACGCTCACACGTCAACACCACCTGCAAACTGCTGCTGCTGACGCACGCCTTTGAAACCCTGGGCTGCCACGTGGTTGGCTGGCGCACCGACAACTTCACCTTTGCCAGCCAAGCCGCCATCGAGCGACTGGGCGCAAAAAAAGACGGCGTGATCCGTGGCCACGCGCTGCGCCGCGACGGCACCATCCGCGACACCGTGATGTACAGCATGCGCGCCGGCGAATGGCCCGAGGCAAAAGCACAACTGCTGTATTTGCTGAACAAACTGCGCTGAAGTTTTGCAAGACACAACGCCGGTCATGACTGCAAAATTGATAGTGTTTTACGCTTGATACACCTGCGTAGAACCCTGTTTTCTTCAAATACTGATGATGAAGCGGGTGCGCAGCACCAGCCAGAGCCAAGCAACCAGTGTGAACTGATCACCCAGCATGGAGATGATGGAGCCAGCCATCAGTCAAACAAAGTTTTTGTCACGGATCAGGGCAGCGCGCACCGGGGTCGGGTGGACGTTGGGTCATGTTTTGCTTTCTAAAAAGTGTCCAAAACCCGATGCTCAGCCCTGACCTTGCGTGAGGGTCAGGCTCGCACAAGGTCGCGATGCCTCGCAACAACACTTGAAATATTACCCGGATAATATTGACATCTTATTTTATCCGGGTGAAAATACGCATCACTTTCTTTTATCAGGATGCTTCAAATGACCCACACGCAAAATTCACAACAGCCCTCTTCCTACACCGCTTTTGCCGGCATGCAACGCATGGTCACAGGTGATCTATCCACCGTGGTCAGCGCCATCAAGTCGCTGATGG
>JAUXQA010000220.1 GCA_030683195.1 Rhodoferax sp.
CCGCTGATTTGCAGATAGGCCAGACCTAGGCTAACAAGCTCGTGGCCCAGCTTGAAAAAGGGCTGGGCTCACGCCTGCTTCACCGCTCAACCCATGGCGTCACTCCCACCGAAATTGGTGCCTTGTATTACGAAAAATGCAAGCTCATTGCCCACCACGTGGACGAGGCCGAGACTGTGGCTGGCTTGCTGCAAGGGCAGGTGCAAGGGGTGTTGCGCCTGAGCACCTCAGTGGCGTTTGGCCGGCGCGTGCTGGTACCGCTGGTGATGCGTTTCATGCGCGAACACCCCAAGCTGCAAATTGAGCTGAATTTTGAAGACCGCTATGTGAATTTGGTGGAGCAAGGCATTGATGTCGCCATTCGCATGGGCCGACTGGAAGACTCCACGCTGGGCGCCCGGTTTCTCGGGGTCAACCCGTGGGTGGTGGTGGCCTCCCCCGCCTACCTGGGGCAGCGCGGCATACCGCTGGAGCCGCCGGACCTCAGCACGCACGATGCGCTGATTTACAGCACGGTTCAGGGTGATGCGCGCTGGCATTTCTCGGGCGCCAGCGGCCTTGCGCTGCCTCAAGCCGTGAAAGGCCCGCTGCGGTCCAACAGCCTGTCGGCACTGCTGGCTGCTGCGCGCGACGGCATGGGTGTTGCTGCCCTGCCGTGGTACGTGGCACAGGAGTCCATCAAAAGCGGTGTGGTCGTTCCGGTTTTGACCGACTGGGCTTTGCCGTCGCAGGAAATCCACGCGGTCTATACCTCGCCCAGGTTGGTGACCACCAAGGTCAGCGGCTTCATCACCTGGCTACAGGGTCAGTTTGATGAAGCTTGGTGGACTAGATAGAACTCGGTGTCGGCAATCAGGGCAGCACCAGCCAGCCCCACACCACGCCAAGCGTTACCGCCGTCACTGGCACACCGATGCGGGCGTGGGCCCACACGTCAATCACCACCCCACTGCGCCGGGCCAGGTCCACCACAATCAGATTGGCAATTGAGCCCACCAGCAGCAGATTGCCCGCAAAGGTGCTGACCAGCGCCAGCGTCACGCCCGCCTCCGGGGCCTTCAGGTGGGGCAACAAGAGCATCACGGCAGGCACGTTGGACACCAGGTTGGACAAACCCACACCGGCCACAAACAGCGGCCCGGTGTCCCCCAGATTGAAGCCCTGGCTACCCAGCCAGGCCACAGCCTGGGCCGCCAGGCCAGTGGTCTCAAACGCATGGTTCACCACAAACAGGCCCATGAACAGCACCAGCAACTCCCAGTCCACAAACCCCATGACCCGGGAGGAGTGAAAGCGCTGGCTCAGCAGCAGCACACCCGCACCCACCAGTGCGGCCACCTCGCGCGGCCAGTCGGTCAACAAAAACACCAGCAACAAGCCCAGTGCCACAGCCAGGCCCTTGACGGTTTGCCAGGGGTCAAACAAGGGTTCGTCGTCAGGGTCAAGAGCCGTCACGGGCAATCGTGCAGTATCGGGTGCCTGTGGACCCCAGACCAGCCACGCCCACAGCACAGTCAGGCTCAACACCACAGGTACAACGGCTTGGCGCAGGTAGACCGAAAACGGTATCTGCAGCACTGAGCCAATCAGCATGTTTTGCGGGTTGCCAATGAGCGTGGCAGCCGAGCCAATGTTGGCCGCGCAGGCCAGGCCCACCAAAAACGGCACCGGGTTGAGCTGGCGCTGCAAACACAAGCGCGCCACCACCGGCGTCATGGCCAGACAAATGATGTCATTCGAGAAAATGGCCGACAGCACCCCGGCCACTGCAATGAGGGCCGCCAGCAGCGCATTGCGCCCCAGCGGCAAGGCTGCCACCCGGCGGGTCACGGCGGTGTAAAACCCGCCCAACCGCATTTGGGCCGACACCACCATGAACGAGAACAGCAGCAAGATGGTGGGCAGGTCAATCGCTTTGGCGGCTTGCTCGGTGGTCATCACGCCCAGCCCGATCACGCCAATGGCGCCCAGTAGTGCGACGCCGGCGCGGTCCAGCTTGAGCCGGGGCAAGCCACCGAGAAACATCCCCACATAGACCGTGACAAAAATCGCCACAATGCCCAAGTCAACGACCCGGTGCTCAAACACCATGAAGTCACCCATCAAATCAGCCTTCCCGCAGGGCGGTCATGCAGCGCTCACGCTCCCGGGCCAACACCCGATCGCTCACATCAGTGGGGACATCCAGCGCGTGCAGCACCAATCCCGCCAGCTTGAGGCTGGACTCCAGCGTTTCAGGCACCACCAGCGAGGCACCAGCTTCCAGCAAGGTGAGCGCGTGCTGCTCATCACGCGCCCGGGCAATGATGGGCACCGTTGGCATCATGCGGCGCACTCCGTGCACGGCATGCAATGCGGCGGCAGTGTCGTCCATGGTGAGCACCACGGCGCGCGCACTCTCCAGATGCAGCTTTCCCAATAGCTCGGGCCTGCTGGCGTCACCAAAAACCAGCGGCTCACCTTGGCTGCGGTGTTGCGCCAGCAGACTGGCGTTGTTCTCAACAGCCACAAAGGGCACGCCCTGGCTCCGCAGCAACTGCCCCACCATCTGCCCCACTCGCCCATAACCAGCCATGATCACGTGACCCCGCAGATCGTCAAACTCGGCTTCAACCAGAGGCTGTTGCACCACATTGCGGCGTTCCAGCCAATTCCCCAAGCGCTGACCCAGGTGCGCCACCAGCGGCGCGGCTAGCATCGATAAGCCCACCACAATCAGCATGAACTGACCCACTTCGCGCGGCAGCAAGTTGAAGGACAACGCCAGCCCGATGACGATGAAGGCAAACTCGCCACCTTGGCTGAGCAGCAAGCCACCCTCCAGCGCGCGC